>QMZJ01000087.1 GCA_003663115.1 Candidatus Altarchaeales archaeon
AAGTTATGATAACCTCTCTTTATTATGGGTCTTCGAGACGGATGGTTGGATCCGTTCTTCGCCCGCCGTTGCGGACTTGGATAATGACAACGAACTAGAGATAGTTTTCGGCTCTGACAATGGCTTCCTGTACGCGCTGGATTCTTCCAGGAGGGGTCTGTGGAGCTTTCGGGCGGGGGGGAGGATCCGATCTTCACCCTTTATCGGGGATATTAATAATGACAGCGAACCGGAGATTATCTTCGGCTCCGATGACGGTTTCCTTTATGTCTTAAATTCGAAAGGCAACTTGTTGTGGAGTTTTAAGGCAGAAGATGCCATTGTCTCCTCCCCGGTTGCCGTTGACATCGACGAGGGACCCGGGCTGGAGATCGTATTTGGATCAATGGACGAGAACCTGTATCTCCTGAACCCAGAGGGGAAGCTTCTTAGAAAATTCGAATTAAAAGGTGGCATTGAATCTTCGCCCGCGATAGCTGACTTCGACGGGGATGGAAAGTTAGACATTATAATAGGCACCAATAGCCATAATGTCTATGTCCTGAGTTATCCCGGGACAAAGAGGCTGGCATTTCCCACGAGGGGCAGAGTGGTTTCATCCCCTGTAATTGTCGGGTCCGCCCCAAGGATAGTTATTGCCTCCACTGATGGTGATATCTATGGTCTAACATACAGTGAATACTGGGTTGGAGGGAAAGATGGATATACCGAGGCCAGAATAAATCGAGCATGGAACTACTCCACAGATGGTGAAGTAATTTCATCTGCTGCCGCAGCTAACCTGCTCGGCTCTGGTTACGAGGAGATAGTTATTGGATCGAGGGATAAGAATTTATATATACTGGACTCATACACGGGAAAACTTTTGAAGAAGTACTTAACAAACGCCCCAATATGCTCCTCGCCGGCAATTGCGAATATTGACGGAGGGGATGAATCAGAAATTGTCTTTGGTTCCGATGATGGTATGCTTTATATAATGAACTCAAGCTGGGAGAGGGTCTGGAGTTACAAGTGTAAAGGCGCAATAAGGACATCTCCGGTAATTGCCGACCTCAATAATGATGGAAAATCCGAAATTATCGTCGGGGCGGATGACAACAGGGTTTATGTCTTCAGTTCCATAGAGGGCCCGACCACTACCATAACAACAACGACGAGCACAACGACGAGCACAACGACGAGCACAACCTCTACAACCACAACAACCTCTACAACCACAACAACTTCCTTTGTCAAACCGGAGATCAAAATAGAGGAGGTAGGGCCAACAACAACATTAATGGGGGAGGCACCGCCGGTTGTTGGAAGGGTCATAGGGGTATCAGTAAACGCGGGATTAACTATATTGGCTATCTTCTTTATCGCCGTGATTTCCTATATCCTGTACAGGAAGGGGGTGAGGATTTAAGCTTTTTAAGTCCATTAGATAAACATGACGGGACAGAATAAAGAGATGGATAAAATCATCAGAAATGCAGTCATTGCTGCCATTTTTATTGGACTTTTAGTTACCATGTACTTCGTCTTTGCGGGAAAGGAGACGTTTTCTGCTCTCTACATAAAACCAGATTCTTATTCAAATTATGTCGAAAACGATAGTGTGTCCTTTGTCTACGGTGTGAGGTGCTTCGAGGGCAGGAGAACAAGATACACATCGGAGATCTTTCTGGGGGACCATTCCCTGGGAAAGAACGAATTTGAGATGGATTCGGGAGAAAGGGAGTGGAACGTTAGCTTTAGAATTCCAGATGGAACAGAATTCCCCGTAAAGGTGAGGGTTGTCCTTACCAAGGACAACGAGAGCTATGATACTCATTTCTGGTTAAGGGGGAGAAGATAGATGGATTCTCTGTTTCACTTTGTATTTGCACTGGTCGGGGGTTATGTCTTTGTTAAAGCCGTTGGCTTCGAGTCCAGGCTTCTTTTTCTGGTTTTACTGGCTCTTCTCTCCGAGTTCCCCGACGTAAGTCATCTCATGGGCAATTTGGCTCTGCTTCACAATATATTTATCTTTGTCCCCCTGCTTTTGCTTTTTCTCTTCTTCCATAAAAAAGGAAAAAAGAATCTGCAGATCTACATGGCTACCTTCATGATAATGGTGTACGGGCATTTATTGGCAGATATGATCTTCGGAATCGGAATCCCGTTATTCTTTCCCCTTTCTGCTGAATTTTACCTGATCCCGCAGATGGGTCTCTGTATGTATGATAGCTCTTTTCCCCACATCATGTACGGCAGTAATCTCGTAGAATGCTTTTTTGCTCCCTCGGGGGTTGCATTGACCCTCTACTTCGGCGTTATAGGGATTTTAGCTCTCGTAAAGAACTATTTCTTCAGTAAATAGCGGGAGAAAAAGAAATACCAGAAGGTTGTCATCCAGAGGGAGAAGGCTACCCAGCCCGCGTGTATGTGCACCATCTGCGTTGCCCCCGAATAGCCATAGAGGTAGGCACTCACGCAGATTATAGTAATTCTGAGAATGTTTGCAAGATATGTGCCGATATAGCCGACCCCGACGAAAATGACCCCCTTTCGAGAGAGCACCTTTGGGAAAACCAGCATTACCAGGAGAACAGAGGCAGTAAAGGCGCCCAAGGACCAGATTCCCGTGCAGTCTATAACAATGGGGATGTTCATGGGCTGTCCTCCCCGGGTCAAAAAGGATATCGTATTATCCGTCTGGGAGACCCCCATACCCAGAATATTCAATACAATTACTGTAAGCCTGGTGGTAGGTCCAAGAAGAGGAGCCGCGATCCATTCCACGTTCTCCTTAAATAGTTCATAGGTCTGAAAGCCCAGTATACTAATCAGTGGAATTGAGGATGGCAGTAAGATGGGTTTGAATTCGAGGCAGGCAAAAAGGATCAACGTAATTCCCGACAGCAGTATAGAAAACTCTGCTATCGAATATGGTGGGTTTCCAAAGCCCAGGGGCACAGAGATGAAGCTGAAGATGCAGAAGAAAGCACCCAGGGCGATTATTCCGATTTTTTTCCATTTCGGCAGACCCCCCGCCCTGGACCTCCTTGCTTTATAAAGTACCGCAACGGCCGTCACGACCCATATAAAAATGGGGAAGTGGCTCAAAAACCCTCCCTGAAATACGAAAAACCATCCCAGAAGCAGTATAATTACCGTCAGAAACCAGTATTTGGCTGTTTTGTACATTTTATACTATTTGAATCCTCCATTAAAAATCCCGTACTGGAATAAAATGCAACAATATACGTAAAAACTCCATAAAAAATGAAAGCTATTTATATATTTTGGAATCATTATATATAAGGTAAGAACGGAATCATCCTTTTAATCTTCAGTAACAAATAAATAAAAATGATTCTTTCCATTCTAAGGGTAATATTCGGTTTACTGCTTACCATGTTCATACCGGGGTTTGCCATTACCCTGGTGATATTCCCCGGAGAGAGTAAAATAGAGAAGGTCGCCCTCTCCTGCGTTTTAAGCATTGCAACAACACTTTTAATGGCCCTATCTCTCGATCTCGTCTTGGGGATCGACATAACTGCAGAGAGCATGGTCGTTGCCCTTTTATCATTCTCAGCATTTTTCTTTTTAATCTACATCGTCCAAAAAAGAAGACAGAAAACCCCTATAGAACGTCAGGATCCTGCCGATGCGCACTTAATGGCACGGATAGACCCCATATTAGAGGAGAGACTTAAACCCAGGAAGTGATACCATGGAATACATATATCTCTTCATAATGTTCCTGATGGCCTTTTTGGTTACCCTGATATATACGCCAAAATTCATGAAGAAGGCGGTAGAAAAGGGACTTGTTGTCAGAGACAGGTATAAGAAAGATACGATAGTCCCAACACTTGGAGGTCTAACGATACTCGCGGGGATTCTCTGTTCTCTGATACTTGCACAGTTGCTCCTTGAGATGGAGATGCGTGAAAAGCTACTGATGTTCTATTTTATCGTATTTACATTCGCCATGTTCGGTTTAGCCGATGATCTCCTGGATGTCGGACGCAAATCGAAGATTTTCATTCCCTTCTTCCTTGCATTACCCATAGTCGCCCTGAACCCAGAGACACCCATAAATCTCTTCTTCTTCGTTATCGACCTCAAGGCTTTCTATACCTTCATAATCGCTCCGACCTACATAATGGTTACCGCGAATCTGATAAACATGCACTCTGGCTACAATGGGCTTTCGTGCGGCCTGTCCTATATCCTGGTCTCCTTCCTGATCATCAGGATATCTCTCGAGTCCGGACTGGATAACCTGTTCTATATACTGCCGATATTCGGTGCAATGCTGGCGTTCCTCTACTTCAATACCTATCCGGCAAAGATCTTCTGGGGCAATACCGGTAGTTTAATGACCGGAGCCGCCATTGGTGCCTTTATCATAATAAACAAAATAGAAATCTTCGGCATCGTCATCCTTATCCCCCACATAGTAAACTTCCTGATGTACATCGTCTGGAGGATCAAAAAACTGGGTGATGTAAAATTCGGAAGACTGAGGGAGGACGGCACCCTGGAGGTTCCCAATCCATGGACCCTGAAATGGACGTTCCCCTACTACTTCAGGCTTACAGAGCACCAGACCATGTGGATCATGTATTCGCTAACAACCCTTTTCGGAATTCTTGGATTGATCGTTGTTCCCTATTCTATCTGATTGATGGACCGGATTTATATTTCTGTGACACACTATCTCTTTCAGCAAGGATTTTGAAGTCCTGAAAGATATAATACAATAATCGTTGTTCCCTGCCCAGTCTTTTAAACTTATACTCATATATATGATACCATGTTCTCAAAGATCCTTATGCTGAGCCCCCACACAGATGACGCAGAACTGGGCTGTGGTGGTAGCATCGCGAAATTCCTCGAGGAAGGTAAAGACGTCTATTACGTCGCCCTCTCCTCCTGTGAGAAGTCCGTCCCCCCAGAATACCCACCGGATATCCTGAAAAAGGAGGTAAAAAAGGCAACCAGAGCACTTGGAATAAAGGAGGAGAACCTCATCCTGTACGATTTCCCGGTAAGGGATTTTCCGGAGCACAGGCAAAAAATCCTCGACACCCTCATCGAGATAAGGGAGAGAATAAAGCCGGAGATCGTTTTCACCCCCTCCTCCTATGATACACACCAGGATCACATCACGGTTATGAAGGAAACCCTCAGGGCATTCAAAAAATGCACCATCCTGGGATATGAGCAACCGTGGAACAACATCACCTTCAACACACTGGCCTTTATCCCCCTTAGAGAAGAACACATCCAAAAGAAGATAGATGCCCTGAAATGCTATGAAACCCAGAAATACAGAAAATATCTAAATCCTGAATTCATCAGGGGGCTGGCCAACACCAGGGGAACCCAGCTCGAAGAGAAGTACGCAGAAGCCTTCGAGGTAATCCGCTGGGTTCTCAGATGATATGACCTTTAAGAAAATAGATTTTGGAGGTTATTGAGAAAACAACAGCCATTTCCACAACGGCCTGAATTCTATTTTCTTTCCCCTGAATTCCTCCTCGGCTTCATGGTCCCATGTTATCACCAGCAGGGAATTGCAATTTAATTCCTTTGATGCCTTTACCAGAGCTTTCAGTTCCCTCTGCTTTGTGTTAAAGTCAAGGTCATAGCAGACCTGTATCAATTCCTTAACCTTTAAACCTTCCTTAACAACGAAGTCAACCTC
>QMZJ01000088.1 GCA_003663115.1 Candidatus Altarchaeales archaeon
ACCCCGGAGAGAAAGGAGATCATGAGGATATTGGACGGGGAGAGAGATTCCAGGGCAGATATAGCAAAGGTCGCATTCATGGCAAATGATTACAAAGACGTTTTAGATCTGATGCAGGTCTTGGTCGATAAAGTTGATGAGGGATTCGGGATCCCGATCATAGCCCTCTCAATGGGCAAGCTTGGCAGAATTTCAAGGGTTCTGGCGCCTTTATTGGGTTCCCACATAACATTCGCATCGGTAGAAAAGGGAAGAGAGTCTGCAGAGGGGCAGCTGACCGTGAACGAGTTAAGGAAAATTCTAAAGATCTTGGATTAAGATGCGGATAAAACACGATAAATCCAGGGAGGGGAGGTGTGGAATCCCCGAGGTCGTTTATGGTAGAGAGAAACCAGTTGAGGATCTACTGGAAATAACGGAGAGATTTATCAGGGATTCCAAGCGGGTGATAATCACGAGGATAGACAAAGAGAAGGTTAAGAAGATAACAAGGTCGATAGATTCGAGAAGATTCAAGATCATTCATAACGGGGAGGGCAATGTGTTAATCATAAAGGAGAGGGATTTTTCAACAGAGAAGGTTGGAAAGATAGGGATAATGACTGCTGGGACGTCCGACATCCCCGTTGCCGAAGAGGCAAGGGCAATCGCAGAGGAACTGGGGTGTGAAGTCATCTGTGAATATGATGTTGGAATCGCGGGAATTCATCGGGTATTCTCGGCCATTGAAAAGATGAGAAAGGCATCGGTTTTGATAGTCATTGCCGGAATGGAGGGGGCCCTCCCATCGGTAGTTGCCGGCCTGGTTCCAGTTCCGGTAATCGCCGTTCCCACATCGGTTGGCTACGGAACCGGAGCCAATGGGAAAGCAGCACTCTTTACCATGTTAAATTCCTGCACACCCCTGGCCGTAATGAACATAGACAACGGCTATGGGGCTGCAGCCCTGGCTTATAAAATTTTAAGGGCTAAAAAGTAGAAGACCTAGTTCAGGTTTTTATATTGGATTCACATAAATAATTACTAAATCTCTTATTCTGATCGGCATCTATATGTTCAGTTGGACATGTGCATTACCTAGGGTGAAAAGTGAATGAAGATAAGAAAAGCTTCCAAATACCTAAAATTAATGCCAATGATTTGGAAGAGGCAATATTTGAAGGCAATTTAATTAGGGCAATTGTATTGCTACTTGTTCCCGCTGCGGGGTTTGTTGGATTGAGTATTGTCAGTGGCAATGAAACCATCTGGGGTAATGTCTTTATCATATTAATGCTAGCAGTGATTGTGATAACCACTGCGCGCTACATAAACGAGAAAGCGGGAGGAATTATACGTTATTTCCCACCATGCCACGATTTCTTGCAAAATTTGAAATATTGCTCACGACACAGGGGTTTTTATGTTGGCTTAGTAATTGGCAGTCTCCTTGAGATAACGGATTTCTTTGTAATAACCGAGAAGATAATACATCATCATATTCCATACTGGTGGAGTGTTTTATTTCTATCGGCATTTATCTGGAGCATTGTTTTAACGCTCTACATAGAATGCGATTCCGGTGTGAGTGGGATCTGCTCGTATCAGCTTCGATAGATTTAAGAACAAACAGAAAATGAAACTCCATAAAGACATGGTCCTGTTAGAAACGAACGTAGATGACTGTACTCCAGAGGCAATCTCCCATCTGATGGAGAGGGTAATGGATGAAGGTGCACTGGACATCCATGTAATCCATACGATCATGAAGAAGGGGAGATTGGGCTACCTGATCAGAGTGCTGACCAAAGAACCAGAAAAATTCTCGAGGATCTTGATGGAGGAGACCGGAACCCTGGGTGTCCGAGTTATACCCATAGATAGATTTGAAGCCGATAGAAACTCAGAAGAGGTAAAGGTAAGAATTCGGGGAAGGATTGAAAAAATCGGCGTGAAGAGATCCGAACACGGACTAAAACCGGAATTCGATGATGTCAGGAGAATAGCAAGGAAGTACAAGATGCCGTTCGGGGATGTTCTCAAGGAGATAGAAACTCAGATCTGATTTTTATAAGTTTTAATGAACACCATTTATTGCTACTAACCTTCTTTCGTAACTCTTCCTCTGCCTCCCTCATGTCCTTCTTGAAAGGTAGCTCTGCAAGCGTAAACCTGAGATCGTGTACGGCCATGTCAGTAGTCGCTATTTATCTGTCATCATGAAAGTCGATAGCAAGCGTAACTGAACCCCAGAGCATTCGTTGTTTTCGCAATTTCAACAATGGATGCTTATCCTTCGTTATGGCCTCGGCCGATGTACTGTACAGAGCGGCCAAAACCAAGAGCGGCAAATTTCGTCATCTGCTTATATATTCGTTTTTCTATATTGTTATGGAGCATCGTTGTTCCTCAATGATCTAGATGTCCTTCGTGTTAATAATGTTACGATTTCCGTTCGGAACTACTGCCATATAACTATTATAAAAGAGATTAATTGAAATTAACTGGGATAGCGAAATTAATCTAACTCGGGATGAAAATCGACCACTACGAATTTGGTAGAATCGTTATAGATGGTAAGGAATATACGAGCGATGTAATAATAACCGAGGACGGTGTAATGAGCAACTGGTGGAGAAAGGAGGGACATAAACTCCAGATAGGGGATATCTCCAAGATTCTGGACAAGAATCCGGATGTTTTAATCGTTGGTACCGGTTATTCTGGATATATGGAGGTCTTGCCCGAAACCAGAGGGTTCATAAAATCTAGGGGAGTAGAACTGATTATAGAAAAAACGACTGAAGCCTGCGAGCTCTATAATGAGATCTCGGAAAATAAGAGAGTGGTCGCAGCGTTGCACTTAACATGTTAGAATGGATGTTATAGGCTTCGGGGCATTAAACCTGGACAGGCTGTACAGGGTCGAACGCCTCGCGAGAGAGGGGGAGCATGTGGAGATCCTGAAATTTGAGGAATTTCCGGGGGGTTCTGCTGCAAACACGATAGCTGGATTGGCGAGACTTGGTTTAGATACGGGTTTTATAGGAGCTATTGGTAATGACAGCGAAGGAAAGATCCTGTTGGACGATTTCAGGAATTATGGGGTGAATACAGATGGGATCTCAATCTTGGAAGGCAGGACGGGGATCGTTATAGGTTTTGTGGATTCCAGGGGCGAAAGGACCCTTTATCCCTATCCGGGAGTTAACAATAGGTTAGAATTTAAAAATGAATTGGTGGAATACTCAAAAAATGCCAGATATCTACATCTGAGTTCCTTTGTCAATGATAGACAACTTGAGGTTCAGAAAAGATTGGTAGCTTTATTACCGGAGAGGGTGAAGATAAGCTTCAGTCCCGGAATACTGTACTCGAGAAGGGGCCTGTCCGCGTTATTGCCAATAATAGAGAGAAGTTCTGTCGTATTCCTAAACGCGTCCGAGATCAGGGCAATTACGGGTAGAGACTACAAAAAGGGTAGCCATCTTCTGATCGAGAAGGGTGCTAAAATGATAGCCATTACCCTGGGTGATAGGGGATGTTATCTCAGAGATACAGAGGGCGAGTACAGAGTAAGGGCAGAAAGTGTAGAAGTTGTTGATACAACCGGGGCGGGAGATGCCTTCTCTGCCGGATTTCTGTATGGGTTAATCTCCGGAAGGGATATCGTTGAATCCGGAAGATTGGGAAACAGAGTAGCTGCCCTGTGTATCCAGAGATTCGGTGCAAGAGCTGGGTTGCCCACCAAGGGAGAGGTCTGAAGGAAAGGCGGTTCTCGAATCCCTGGTAGATCCATCTAGGATGGAGAAAACACCCGGGGGGATGTTCGTCTTTGGTCTTTTCTACTCTACCGTGGGGCTTTTTCTTCCTTTTTGGGGATATGCGAGCATTCTGAGCATTTCCCGACGACAATGCCCCTGATCGTAATAATGTATAAAACCATCAGATTGGAGGAGGGAAAGGATAAAAGGATATACAGAGAAACATTTCTTATAAAAGAGCATGGTAGGGCACTTTCTATGTTCATTTACCTGTTTCTTGGTTTGTTGGCTTCTTATTCCCTGTGGTGCACTATCTTACCAGATCCCATTGTGGAAGGGCTTTTTGGTTTTCAGATTCAGGTCATTGGGTCGATAGAGGTCATGGGCATAAGTAGTACTTTAGGTAGAAAAAGTGTATTGATGGATATTTTAATTAACAACCTCAAAGTACTTTTTTCTGCACTATATTCTCCTTTCTCTATGGTGCTGGAGCGATATTCATCCTTACGTTAAATGCATCGGTTATTGGTGTTGCGATCGGGAATATAATAAGGAGAATTCCATCGCAGAGTGCGCAGGTTCAGATCATTTAGAATCTATCGGCACTATTCTCAATTCTTTTCCATCAGTCTTTGCTACCAGATCCATGGAATTCCAGAGGTGTCGGCGTATTCTCTTGGGGCCCTGAGGGGTGGGATATCTCCGCTGCCGTTTCAAATCACGACCTCGAAACAAAGGAGTTCGGACACATATTAATTGACTCATTGGATCTGCGCATACTGACCTGTGTACTTTTATTTATGGCGGGGTTGATAGAGGTCTATGTAACGCCGATATTTTTATAGGTCTCTAAGCCCCTTCTTCTTTTTAGTTCTTTTGGATGTCAAGTAGCCCGTGGAGATTATCAGAAACAATATGGGGATTATTGCCAGAGGCATATTCAAACCAGATTCTTTTGGAGGGGATATAGCCTTCCCCACTGGCTCGGGGGCCAGAATCTTATGTAAGGTAGTAGTGGTGCTCGTTGAAGCTGTCGTTTTGGTAGTACTCGTGGAGGAGGTAGTGGTCGTGATAGTAGTGGTTGTCGTGGTGCTCGAAGGTGTTGTAGTGGTAGTAGAAGCCGTGGTTGTCGTTGTGCTAGTTGTGCTAGTAGTGGTTATAGTGGTCGTCTCATGGGGAGGATAATGGTGACGGCGCCTGGGCCTTGGCAGGGTTGTCGTTGTAGTAGTTGATGTAGATGTCGTTGTAGTAGTTGATGTAGATGTCGTTGTAGTAGTTGATGTAGATGTCGTTGTAGTAGTTGATGTAGATGTAGTCGTAGACGTCGTAGGCATAAAGAGACTGTTCTCAAAACCGGGGGTACCATTATAGACCCTGCTATAATTCCATTCACCGCTGTCACTTCTCTCCAGGGTTTTTCCATCGCCATTGGCGCCCCAGGAGCGTGAATAGTTTACGAAATCTATCAATATACCCTCCGAATTCCTCAGAGATAGCTCACCAAAATCATTACCTAAGCCATTGCAGATGCTGCTGGAATTGGTATGCAATGCAACAGAGCTTAGATTTACGTTGAAGTTTTCATAGGCCTCGGTGCCGGTGCCGCCATCTGTGATCAACGCATATTTTCCTGATGCAATTATTGTCGTAAGATTAAGCCGAATTCTGCCATCTGTGTGGTTCACATACCCCGGGACGAGTCTATCACCACACAGTGTCCAGTTCTCAACATTAATTGAATCATTGGTTGGATTGAAGAGCTCGATCCATTCGTTGTAGGAATCCGAACCCTGCTCCTTGGATGGATTATACATGATCTCGTTTATGAGGAGATGCGCCGAGGCACAGTTAATGCAGATCATCAGTAGAATAAATTTTTTTATCATGAAATATC
>QMZJ01000089.1 GCA_003663115.1 Candidatus Altarchaeales archaeon
ATCTGAATGAGAGGGATATCTATGAGAGAATACTCACGATGATAGACAGAATAAATTAGTGAGAAAACCATGGAAATATTATTTTTTATCGCCATCTATAAATGCAGCAATAAAATCTTGTTGCATCCTATTTTTTCAGAATGAAAGAAACAATCCAAACGGGGATATTCTATGATCCAGAGAAAGAAGGCGTAGATTTTCTCATCCAGAGAGGCGGGGGAGAAATAATTCCCATAGAAGTAAGCATTGGAAAGAAAGGAAAAAGCCAGATAAAGAAGGCAATTAACAAGTACAAAGTAGGATATGGGGTGGTAATTTCAAATGCGAATGATGTTAAAAAAGAAGGCAATATAATTTATCTGCCAGTAACGTTTTTTTCGTTTGTGTAGATAAAGAAATAAATGCATTAAAGACAGAGAATGGATAAGCGATATAGCCAAAGAAAATAAGGCAAAATAACACCGGAGGATTTTGATAAATTCTTTGAATATCTAAAACGAGGAAAGATAGAAAGGTTCAATTCAGAAATTAACATGGCATTGAAAGGATGAAGATAAAAGAAACTGACGGAATAGAGGGCATGAAAGAATAGTAATATCATAAAGGGGATATATACAAAGAATGATGTGAAGAAGAATGCGGATATGAGTAGAATTAGCACCGTTAGGGTATACAATCTTCTTCTAAGGATTATAAAATTTCTTCCTATGCAACAAAGCATAAAACACAATTGATATATAACCTCAAAAACAGATATTTAATAGAATGCCAATAAAGAAAACCCTGATCCTGAATGGAAAGGAAGTAGAGGCATGGGTTCCTGATCCAAGAATATCAAAGAAGGAAGCCTTGAAGAGATTTAAAAAGACAATAAAGGAAATCGTTGCCAGAAAAGCTGTTATGGATGAAGCTAAGAGAGTTTCTGCCTGAGTTCTTTATAGGTGAGAATTCTATCGTAATACCTAATGTATCTCTCTTTTAGTTCTTTTTCACCTGTTAGAAACCAGAATCTGTAGTTCTTAGCAACCTGAAGATGAAGTAAATTTACCAGAGTCTTCTTTCTAGTAGGAACAGCCAAACAAATTTCTTCCAGTTCCTCAAAGTTTATCTCTGCATTAATCACCTCTATCCCAAAAGATTCTATGAGATAATCCCATGCCTTTTTGCAATACTTTAGGTTACATCCCCATTCCGAAATCAGATAGCGGAATATCTCAATCCTAGTTATTTCTGAAACTATCAACTCAAGTTCTGAGCGAGATGAGAGAAATTTTAGAAGGGAGGGAATTTCAAATTCTCTTCCCTTTCTCTCCTTCTGCATCATTCGCTTGAACCATCCAAGAATTATGTTAGTATCTAGGTAGAGTTTCATATCTTAATGATTGGATTCAGTTGATTAAATCAGACGAATTGCGTAATTAGTAAAAAATTAGGTGCATGATGGCGATAGTGCTTTTACCAAAATTTGTTCGCATCATAGCGTTTTTGCCCTTATTATACCCTTCGGGTGCGGGAATTTTGCGGATCCTGTACCATATATTTATATACCATAATATCTATTATTAATTAGAATGGATAATGTGCATCCATATCTCAGACCCGTTGAGATCGAGAATTCCTTCAAGCTGAAGAGAAGCCACGATGAGGTTATAGCCGAGATACTGACCCTGGATGCCCTGAGAAATGCCATAGAGGCAGTACCGGATAGTGTGATTTCATTCCACCTGGATGGTAGGAACGATTTCGCGGAGTGGATCCGAGAGGTGATAGGTTGCAATACCCTCAGTAAGGCGATAGCCGAGGTGGAACTAAAGCCGGAAAACCCGGAGGAGACGAGAAATCGGATCTTAGAGTTATTGGATTATACCATCGACCTCTTAAGGGAAATAGCTTAGATCTCTCTTAAGAACGCGGGAGGTTTCTGATTTCATTAGAACTGATTACCTTTTTCTTACGTATCTCCCCACTATTGGAATCTTTTCCTTACACCTGGGGCATTCCTTCTTCTCGGTAATTCTATAGCCTACAACCCTGTAGCCCAATCTCTGAATCAATAACTCATTGCAGTTGGGGCAGTAGGTATTCTCATAATCACTCCCGTGAACATTTCCAAGATAGGGATATAAAATTCCCGCGTCCTTTGCCATCCCGTAGGCCTTTTCTAAGATCTCTATCTCGGTAGGCGGTTCCTCAAATCTAAAGGCGGGAAAGTATCTCGTAAAATGTAATGGGGTCTCTTCACCGGCAAATTTCAGGTGGTTTTTTATAATCCATTTAAGGGATTTTTCGTCATCGTTTACATTCCCGACCACCAGGTTTACTACCTCAACGTGCATGTTAAGTTCCTTTGCCTTTTTTATGTTTCTCCAGACTATCTTAGAATTAATGCCTTTGCAATACTTCCCGTAGACACTATCATCTCCTTTTACGTCGATATTGATGGCATCCAGACCACTGTCCTTCAGCTGATACAATGCATCCAGAGTCATATATCCGTTGGATACATAAGAATTGTACAGCCCCTTTTTCTTTGCCAGCCTGAAACAATCTACATTATACTCGTGCAATAGAGTGGGTTCGTTAAAGCTTACACACAGACCATCATCCTCGTAACTTAAGGCTTTTTCTACCATCTCCTCCGGTTTTATATACATAAAATTCTCCAAATCCGGCTCTTTCTTGCTCAGATGCCAGTTCTGGCACCACAAACAGTACAGATTGCACGACCAAGATGAATAGGTTAAGGCAGTAGATCCGGGCCAGAAATGAAAAAAGGGTTTTATCTCTATCGGTCTGCTCTCGACCGCACTTATATTCCCATAGATCAATGTGTATAATCTACCATCAATATTCTTCCGGGTTTTACAGAACCCGGTCTTCTCCGGAGCGATAAAACATCTTCTCTCGCAAAGCCCGCACCTGATCTTTCCATCTAACCTTTCATACAATAGGGCCCCTCTAATTATCGATTCAGTGTCCATCTAACCTATTCCTTTATCAATTTTCTGAGTCTTTCGTTCTCAGCCCGAAGTTCCAGGATTTTCTTTCTCAGTTGCCTGTTCTCATCCAAGACCGTTAAAATCCTGCGGAGATTCCTCCTCTCCCTCGCCTCTAAATCCTTAACAAAATTTCTTACCCTGGCAACGAAATTTTCTCTGTCTATCTCAATCTCTCTTAAAATCTTTTCATCCACTGCCTTTCTCTCCATCAAATCCTCTTTTGCCCGTTCACAGCGCATCCTCAACAAGATGAATGAATCCCCGATTCCAACCGGAACCTCTGTGAGGGGCATCAATTTCTCCAGAATATTTTTCGCATTCAGCTCGATCTCCGAGATCCTCTGATAGTTATCTTTCCAGCTATCAGACATCCTGAAGGGTTTATCAATTTTCTCAAGCAGGGAATTTACTTCCCTCTCTATCTCCGGCAGGTTCTTTACCTCGTTGACAAAGAGATCGATCAGATCATCAAATCTCTTCCCTTTCATTTTTTGATCCTCCCCTTACCAGATGGAATCCATCTCTGTATCTCCTCAATCTTTATCCCCTTAATCTTTTCGAGATCCTCCTTCCTGGCACTTTTCAAGACAAGATCTTTAATCTCCCTGGCAAGCTCTTTAGATTTTTTATCCCCCGGGCCTATCTTTACAAAGTACGTGGCGTTTTTTTCGACGGCAGAGATCGGGCCCCCAAAGACCTCTGCCCTCTCGTTAATCTTAAACCCGATTCCAACCTTCAATTCTGTGCCCCTGAACCATTCCTTTCTCCCATGGATCATAAATGCCCCCCTCGTTATATACTCCCCCGCGGGGGCCCTCTTCGAGACCTGTTCGGGCCTCACATAGTAGACATCACAACTCCCCAATCCGGCTTTCCATGCCCTCGAATAGGAAGCGGCCATCTCTGCCGTTTCCCTCAATGCCTCTTCGGAGATCTCCCTCTTATCGGGGTTTTTTATCACAAAGAACGGCGCACCATGGATATTGGCGTGAAATACCAGGTCATTTTTTTCCAGATATTTTTTAATCAGAATTTCATTTGTTGTCGCGTCCTTCCCCCCGACCACAAGGAGATTATCACTCGAAAAGAACCATCTGAATCGTTCATACCACCTTTTCTCTCTCTTTCTCCTGGGCCTTATCTGAGATCTCTCTATGCTTTTCCTCTCTTTCTCCAGCCTCTCCATCTTTTTTAATGTCTCCTTCAGAGCCCTTTTCGCTCCATCTGCCTTTCTCTTCGCCTTTTTCGATTCCTTATAATAGAGGTCGGCATTCTCCGGAAGGCTCTTCCTTGTATCTATCTTGAATTTCATCCCCTATTATTTTATTAAAGACAGCAAATAAGTAAGATGGCAAAAAGAAAAAATCCATTTCTCGCGGCAATTCTGTCCCTCTTAATTGCGGGACTGGGTCAGATATACATCCGAAAATACCCGAGGGGAGCGGTGTTCCTATCCCTGGAGATCATAACATTCGGCACATTCCTGTGGATTCATCACGATGTTGGGGGCTTTCTAAATCTTTCAGTTAGCATATTTGCAGCCTATGATGCATATAAGCTCGCGGTAAAGATGAATAAGGAAATAAAGATCGAAGAAAAGAGCAAAGAGATGCCTGAGGTTTATATCGGCTAACTAAAACAACAGGGGGGTTACATAAACCTCGATCAAGCCGGCCAGAAACAGGATTACACAGGACAATAGAATTAGATCCAAGGAATCTATTATGACGTTCCTAAACTCCCTGGACCTGAGATCGTGATTTACCACGGCTACGGAGATAATTCCACCCCCGAGGGCCCCAATGAAATACGCCGCAATCTCTGGAATTCCATGAACGGCATAACTGAGGCTGATGGAGAAGGAGCCAAAATAGTTATAAAGGAAGGAGATTTTATCCAGTTTTCCGTAGTTTATCAGAGAATTTCTTATGATGCTTCCAATCGCCACACCGATGACGGAGGCGTTCCATGTCAGTATAAAGATCGCCCCGGAGCCATAGAGGAACGAGAATACAATACAGAACATCAGAACCTTGAAATTATTATATAAAATACTTATCAATACATTATCTGGGTCTATGGTATTCCCCATTGCCTCGACAGTTATCGCCTCAATCGTCTCGATCTGAGACCCAAAGAGCCTGTTTATCACATCCTCTGGAAGGACAGTACTCCACAGAGAATAGGAAATCACCATTCCAAGGAACAGGAATATAAATAACGAAACCGCGCGACCGTGTTCCTTGATCAGGAATGACCTCCTTAGAGGCCTCCCGTATCTCTCATAGATGGAAAACTCGATATCCTTTCTCTCCTCCAGCTTCAGGACTCTATACATTATCACGACCAGGGGCATCGCAGTTATAAAGACCCCCGCCAGACTACTATAACTCCCGAAGATCCAGTAAGCAAGCAACAGACCAAGGGTAGAGTATATGAATCCGACATAGAACATATCCCTCGGCGTTTTCTCCATCTGTGATGGGGTAACCAACGACTCCAGAACCATCTCGGTAAATTAAATGTATTTCCATCTATTTATCTGATTTTGGTATAAAA
>QMZJ01000090.1 GCA_003663115.1 Candidatus Altarchaeales archaeon
AGTTAGCCGACGACTAAGGTGTGGCATGCGCTTCGCTTAGCCACACATAACAAATAAAATTAACAAGATTAAGCTCATGATGTCATTGCTTGTCGGAGTTAGCCGACGACTAAGGTGCGTTTCGCCCTTCGGGCTCAAGCGCACTTAATATGATCTCATGACTGGGTATCCAGTGGGGCCGAATGGAATGAATGCCCCACATTTAGCCAGCCTTTAATAACAAATAAAATTAACAAGATTAAGCTCATGATGTCATTGCTTTGGGGGCCCGTGGGGTAGTTGGGATATCCTGGGGGACTTCGGATCCCCTGACCCGGGTTCGAATCCCGGCGGGTCCGTTTCAAGCTTTTCTTTCAAAAAGAAAACCTTGATCAAAAGAAAAGGAATTTCCGGGGGCTAAGGGAGAGGTGGGTTGATAAGGGGGAGAACCGTAGGTTCTCACACTTATTTCGATCCGGGCGGGTCCGTTTCAAGCTTTTCTTTCAAAAAGAAAACCTTGATCAAAAGAAAGGAATTCGCTTCGCGAATTCAATAGCGGGTGCGACATGCGCTCCTTCAACCACTTAGTCGCATAGAACAAGAAAATGAAAATCGATATCCACACACACTCCAGTTATTCCGACGGTGCCAACACCCCCGGGGAGATGGTCAGGTATGCAAAGAAGATTGGTCTGGATGGTATCGCCATCACCGATCACAATGTGATTGACGGTGCTATTAAGGCCCTGAGATATAATTCAGAGAATTTTACTGTGATTCCTGGAATCGAGGTTTCTTCGAAGGAGGGGCACATCCTGGGGTTGGGTATCACTGAGTTGATAGAGCGGGCAATTCCAGCAGAGGAGGTGGTGGAGAGAATACATGAGTTAGGAGGTATTGCAATCGCTGCGCATCCGTATGATAGATTCAGGTCCGGTGTCGGTGATCTCCTTTATAAGATAGATTTTGATGCCGTAGAGGTGATTAATGGCCGTACACTTTTAACTACAAGGGATATGACAAAAATCGCGAAGAATATAAAACTGCCTAAGGTGGGAGGGAGTGACGCCCACTCTCTGGATGAACTGGGTAGTGTTTCAATAGTCGTTGATAATGATCCAATTGAATCGATATTGAAGGGAAACGTCGAGATAGTTGCCGACGTGAAGAAACTGAGGGTTCTGGCGGGTTTTCTCAAGAGGAGAATAAGGGGTTTTTTATGAGTTTCTGCATAAGTTATTATACCCTAAGATGAAACTGAAGGTAGGTATATTGGGGGCTACGGGGATGGTCGGGCAGAGATTTATAGAGCAGTTAAAGGGCCACCCCTGGTTTGAAATAGAGGCTTTATTTGCATCCGAGAGAAGTGCCGGTAAAAAATACTCCGATGCAGCGAGCTGGTATCTAACCAGCAGGATTCCCTCCGATGTATCGGAGATGGTCATTGAGAAGATAGATACTAAGGTTATTGATAGGTGTAACTTAGATCTTATATTCTCGGCAATACCCTCTGATATAGCAAGGAGGGTGGAGGGCAGCTTTGCCGAGTACATACCCGTTTTCTCGAATACCGCCACCTATAGAATGGAGGATGATGTGCCCCTGGTTATTCCCGAGGTAAATCCCGATCATCTCGAACTGATTAAAATTCAAAAAGAAAACAGAGGGTGGAATGGGTTTATAGTTACGAATCCAAACTGTACATCCATTGGTTTGGTAATACCCTTAAAGCCAATCCTGGATGAGCTCGGGATCTCGTGGGTCAATGTTGCAACGATGCAGGCCCTCTCTGGAGCGGGTTACGCGGGGGTTCCCTCCATGGCGATCGTGGATAATGTAATCCCATTTATACGGAATGAGGAGGAGAAGGCAGAACTCGAGGGTTTGAAAATACTTGGTAAACTAAAGGAAAATAGGATAGAATTCGCAGATTTTTATATATCTGCCTCCTGCAACAGGGTAATGGTCAGGGACGGTCATACGGAGGCCGTTTTTGTAAAGACAAAGAGGGATTTTAGTACTGATCGGGTTAAGGAGGTATTTTCCGAATTTAAGGGAGAGCCTCAGAGACTCAGACTTCCGACCGCGCCGGAGAGACCCATTGTCGTGATGGATAAAGAGGATCGGCCTCAACCACTCTTTGATAGAGACCTCGGGGCGGGAATGAGCGTTTCTGTCGGAAGAATCAGAAGGAAGAGAAAGAAGCTGTTAACATTTATCTGTCTTAGCCATAATACGATAAGAGGAGCTGCCGGGGCAAGCATCCTTAATGCGGAACTGGCGCGCGAAAAAAAATTGATCTGATGAGTTGAATGTTTCCAGTAAAAGATGACAATCCGACATCAACAGTACCCTGGGTTACCTATGGGATTATTATTCTCAATCTTCTGGTCTTCGGGTATGAGATGTCTTTATCCTTAGATGAGAAGGCCCTGATCAATTTCTTTGATACCTATGGGTTAATCCCAGAGAAGATTGTCAATGGGCAGAGTCTATTCTCCCTCTTTACATCGATGTTCATTCACGGTGGATTTATGCATATTTTCGGTAATATGCTCTATCTGTATATCTTTGGGAATAATATAGAGGACATAATGGGGCATAGGAGATTTATCTTGTTTTATCTTCTTTGTGGAATGGCGGCCTCTGGCTTGCAGATATCGATAAATCCTCATTCAACAGTGCCCAATATAGGGGCATCGGGCGCAATAGCGGGGGTGCTTGGAGCGTATCTCCTGACGTTTCCAGGGGCTAAGGTGCATACACTGATCTTCTTCGGGTATTTTGTCCGATGGGTCAAGCTTCCGGCATTATTCGTCCTCGGATTCTGGTTTATCATTCAGTTATTCTCGGGTATCGGGTCTCTGGGATATATGACGGCAGACGCTGGAGGAATAGCCTTTTTTGCCCATATAGGTGGCTTCGTTGCTGGGGCCCTTTTAGTTCTAATTTTCAATAAAAAGAAGAGACGATTTTTAGGCATGTGATTTCCATTTCTATATATGCCATTAAATTCCTTGGTGGTTTGAATGAGTAAAAAGGATATAGATAACGAGATACTAAAACTCCTCGAGAACGATGCCAGAATCTCGCTCTCTGAGATGTCCACCATGCTCGATATTGATGAGGAAGAGATTAAAAATAGGATAGATAGATTAAAAAAGACGGGGATTATAAGAAAATTCGGGACGAGTATAAACTGGAAAAAGGCAGGAGAACATCGAGTACTCTCTGTTATACAGGTCAAGGTAGTACCACAGCAGAGGGCGGGCTTCTCGAAAATCTGTAAAGAAATCTCGAAGGATTCACGGGTAAAGGACCTATTCGTTGCAACTGGCGAATACGATCTGATCCTGCTGGTAGAGGCAACAGATATAGATGAGATAAGCAAATTCGTGACAGAGAAATTGGCTCCCAAGAGGGAGGTGGTCGGTACGTATACGCATATCGTTTTGGAAGAATACAAACGTGATGGCGTTATTTCATTTGATGACGGGGTGGGGAGATTGAAGATCAGTATCTGATGAGATTGTCTTTCTGATATTTCGATAGAATACCAACAGATCAACTAAAATGATCTCGAACCGCATCAGGGAAATCCCATTTTCCGGGATAAGGGAATTCTTTGAATTGGTACAGAAGAGCAAAGATGTAGTGAGTCTGGGGGTTGGTGAACCAGACTTTCCGACTCCCGAGCCATTGAAGGATGCTGGAATCAGGGCAATTGAGAACGATTACACATCCTATACATCCAACTACGGTATTCTGGAGTTGAGAGAGAGAATAGCGAGGAAATTAAAGTTAAAGAATGGGATTGAGAGGGACCCGGAGAGGGAGATTCTGATAACAACCGGGGTTAGTGAGGCACTGGACCTGGCTGTAAGGGCCATCGTAAATCCGGGGGATGATGTCCTCATTCCGGAGCCAGCTTACGTATCCTATAAACCTGATGTGTGGTTCGCTCACGGGAATCCAGTGCCCGTTCCAACGACCGAGGAGAATAAATTCAGGGTTCAGTCCGAGGATATAAAAGAGAGGATAACGAAAAAGACAAAGGCAATAATAATCTCATCCCCGAACAATCCAACCGGCGCTGTACTGAGAAGGAAAGATCTGGAGGAGATTGCGGATCTCGTTATAGATAAGAATCTTATCGTGATATCGGATGAGATCTACGAGGAATTGATATATGACGGTGAAAGGCACTATTCAATAGGTTCTCTCAATGGCATGGAGGATTTAACAATTACATTGAATGGTTTTTCAAAGGCCTATGCATTTACGGGATGGAGGCTGGGTTATGCGGCTGGAAATTCGGAGATAATTGAGGCCATGATGAAGATTCACCAGTACACGATGTTATGTGCGCCCTCCATAGCCCAGTATGCTGCACTGGATGCATTTGATCTCAGAGAAGATGTCAGTGATATGGTAAGGAGCTATGACCTGAGGAGAAAGCTACTGGTGAGGGGTTTAAATTCATTACCGAATATCTCGTGTATAATGCCCAAGGGGGCCTTCTATGCCTTTCCAAATATAAGGGAAAGCGGGATGAACTCGGAGGAATTCGCCAGAGCCCTGTTCAAAGAGGTGGGTGTTGCTGTAATCCCCGGAAATACCTTCGGGGCATCTGGGGAGGGCTATGTCAGATGTTCTTACTCGGTTTCGAGGGAGACGATATCTGAAGCTTTAGGGAGAATGGAGAGATTTATGATGTCCATTTAGTTGCAGTCGATTTTCTGAACCGGATGAAATGATGAGGTATGGGTATGAGACTATGGGCTCCTGGAGCTCAGTAAGATCAGGAAGGTCGTTCTGCGAGAGGAATCAAGTACAGAACATATTGCCGCCTTTGCAGAGGAGACGGGGAAGGTACTCGGGATCTCCGCCCTGATGCAAAGCAGAAAGATCAAAAAATGGCTCTACGGGGGAATCGCGGGGGCCAGCTTCTTTCTCGTCGAAAAATCATTTGTGTGGGCCTACTTTGGCTTCTTTACGGAATCCGGGGTTTTATTCCTTATAACGAAGCTCCTTCTTTTTGCTTTATTCATCCACATTCTCTGCTCATCGATAGCAGCCTATGGGTTCTCAGGAACCTCTGGAAGATGGGGATATAGATCGATAGCATTCCTTTTAATCGCAATTACAATTCACGCCATTTTCAACTTCATGGTAATCTGGAACAATATGACAGGGTGAAAATGAAGAAGAGACTAAGAAGAATAGCGGTAATGGTGGGGAAGGATTTAAAGAAACTCATCGGGGAGAAGTCCTTCGGACTTGTAATTCTATCACAGTTAATAGTTATATCTCTCTCCATTACCGCTTTTAATACCTTCCCCACAGTATTTTATGGCGAAAATGTGCCCTCGGCGCTCTTGAGTGTGGCGATAGTCGGAAATAATGCATTCTATGACTTCATGACCACTTTCCTTAATCTGGACGTCTATAGATATGATTCTCTTGAAACCGCTCTCATCCACTTTA
>QMZJ01000091.1 GCA_003663115.1 Candidatus Altarchaeales archaeon
GGTTATCTTTGGAAAGGGCTTTTAAGTTTTGGAAATACAACAAATGCTTGTGATTTTAGGGATAGCAATGTTAGTATAACTGTGGATTCAACACCAAGGACATATGCTACTTTCAATAAGATAGAAATAAACAATTCAAGTTCAAGAGTGGATTGGGATGGAATAAATATTACTGCTTTAGACTCTTCACAGCTTTCACCAGGAAGTTTTGAAGTGGTTGATGATGCTGATGTGAATTTAGATAATTGCACATTCACAGATATGACTACATTTATTTTCAAATCCAATAGCACAATAAATGCTACAACTTTTAGGAGATGTGGACAAGTAACTCAAGGCAGTGCTACTTTTGATGGTTGCACTTTCGACAATTCAACAGCAGCAGTATCATTACTTTCAAATAATCCTGGAAATATTACTGGATGCACATTTAATTCAGATGGAAGCAATCACGCTATAGAAATAACTACACCAGGAACATATAGTTTTACAAACCACACATTTAATGGATATGCAACATCAGATGGAAGCACAGGAAATGAAGTAATTTATAACAATTCTGGTGGTGCAGTCACTTTAAATGCTTCTGGTATTTCTGGAACAATTTCAGTTAGAAATGGGACAAGTGCATCAACAACAGTCAATAATGGTGTTACTCTTACAATCACAGTGCAAGATGAAGACACTAACCCAATTCAATATGCACAAACAGCAATATATAAAACAAGCGACAGAACAGAATTAATGAATAAAGATACAGATGCAAATGGTGTTGCTACAGAATCTTTTAATTATCCTGGAACACCAGTAGATATAGAAATAAGAGTAAGAAAAGCAAGTGCTGGAGCAACAAAATATATTAATTTTTCAACTCTTGGACAAATTTCATCTTCTGGATATAGTTTGCTTGTTACTTTAGTGGAGGACCCAATAAACAATGCTACAACATAAAAAACCGAAGTGCTTAAATATGAGTGTTGTGTATAAAAAACACATAATGTAAGGAGATATTAAATGGCTACAATTCTTGGTGGAGACATTACAGTTGTATATTTTAATGATAATAGGGGAAAATTCTTATATTGGTCAGGTTCCTCTTCTGGCACTCGAACTATGAATGAAGTCTATTCAGCAATGGCTACACTTCTTGATGAAAGCACAACTATTGATGATGGTTCTTGTATGTCTGCTGAAACACCTACAGAGTATACTATTGGTAAGATAGATGCAGGAGACAATGACCCTTGGTATATTACTTTTGATTGCATGGAACATATCACTGGTGGTGCTTTACAAACAAGTGGCTGGGAAAGGTCTACTGGAACAAATACAGGTATTGTCATAGCACCAGTTACTGCTTCTTCAAACAATATTGTTGATACAGACAGAGGAAAAGACATAGTTCATGCAGATGGAGATTCAGGAACACTTCTTGAAGTCATAGATACTGGTGGGGCAACAGATTATATTGTTATAAGACCTGATTCAAATGAAGCAGCAAATGATTTCGATAGCACTTCTGGAAATTTAACATGTAATGGACATACTGCACCACAAAATGCAGAAGCAACAACTGGTGAAATGGTGTGGGCTAATTTATATTCTATAGGAACTATCGCTGGAGATACACACATATATCTTTATCAAGGCATAATTTCTGATTCAACACCAAGCAGAGCAAGAGTTTATTCATGGAATGACAACACACAAGATTGGTGGGGTGATGGGCATATTGATGTGTGTGTAGCACTTAAAGACATCACTGATTCTACTTGGTCTGTTATAGATGATGGTTATATAACTGCTCTTGCAAGAAAATATGGGCATGAATATGATAACTTCGAAGTCGCTTGTTCTACAACATCTGGTGGAAGAAACCCTATACCTCTTGCTACAGCAACCGACCTTAACAACACAACAGGATATAAAAGCATAACAACAACATCTGTTGCAACAGATGACTTTTCTGTTGGAGATGAAATACAAGGAGGAACATCAGGAGCAAGAGCAATAATAACAAAAATAGAAGGTTCAGACCCAACATATACATTTCATTATTATTTGATTGATGACCCACTTACAGACTTCCAAACAGCAGCAGAAACAATAACAAATAATGATGGCACAGGTTCTGCAACAAAAGATGGTAATGCACCTGCTGACCAAGGACCAGCATTAGCAACATGGTTTACTAATAATACTTTCCCAACTATATCTGTTGGTAACACTACAGCAGACATAGACGATGATGGAAATGATGAATATTATGGTATCACAGTTAATTGTAATTCTAACCCACTTACAGAAGTTTATGAGTGGCTAAAATATGCTACAAGGAGAGGGGAAACCACAAATGATATAGATGGATTAAATGCAGAACAATATATTGGTGCAGAAGTAGCTCTATCTTGGACTGGGACAGTTACAGGAACAATAGCAGAAGGTGGGGATGTTACGCAAGCAACTTCAGGTGCTACTGGTGTTATAATTTCTTATCACAATGATTCAAATGGTAAGAAACTTCTTTTAAGAAATGTTCGTGGAACATTTGATACAACACACACTATTACTGATAATGACAATTCAGGAACTGTGACTCCTAATGATTTTGCAACAGCATTTTCACCAACAAAGAAATCTCCTTTGGGAACTTTTGCAGGTGGAACATTCTTTGGTGCAAGAGGTGTTTTGCTTACAAATTATATTTCAGCAGATGAAAACTCATTTATACTTACACCTATCGAGGGTGGAACAAAAGAAAGACCAACAGCTATTACTTTAGAGATAACTAACCTTGTTGGAACTGATGAAACAACAAGCACAGATGACATAGTTGGTGTTTTTAGACTCACAACTTCGGGAGGAGATATAAATAAAGCAGAATATGATTGTTCAGGTGGTGAATCGATAGGGGATACAACTATTGCAGTTAGTTCATCTATAGCACAAGATGTTCCTGGAAAGACTTCTGGTGGTGTGTTGATGCTTGTAGATGACCCTGCTGGAACAGGAACAGAATATAGATTGAGATACAGTTCTTGGTCTTCTTCAACATTCACTTTAGCGAATATAGATATTACATCTGCAGATGCTGGAACAAATACAACTACAATAGTTGAATCTGGTGCATTTACAAATGCAAAGAGAGGGGATTTAGTGTATAATCATGATAGGTCTGCAGTTTCTTATGTAACTACTGTTGATAGTGCTAATCAAGTAACTATCTCTCCAGCAATATCAGGTCAAACCACAGGCGACCATATAGAACTTAATTGTGTTCCTATTGTGACTACTTCAAGCGATGATTTATATGTTCCACTAATCCATGGATATCCTACTACAAGTTCAATGTCTTCATCAATAGTTTATAGTTCAACAATTTACTTTAGGGCAAAAGTAAGAAACACAAGAGCCACAACAAAAATAAAGCCATTCTCAACAGATGACAGCCTTACTGGTTCAGATAAATCTATTGCAGTGGTTAGAACTGAAGATAAACAGGTAACTTAAATGGAAAAATATAGCACAGCAGCATTGAAAAGGGGCGTAGAAAATGCCAAAAAGAATATAGTTATTTTTGAAGAAGCAATAGAAAAGGAAAAGAAAAACATCAAAGAATACAGGTATATGATTAAAACTCTCAATAGAAAAAAGAGAGAAATGGAAAAATCAAAAATAATTGTTGAGGGATAAACATGGCAGTTGATATAACTGTCTATCCAAATTTTAGCCCAAGGATAATCGTCGTAGATTATCCTCAAACAGAAGTTACTATTCAAGAATTAATTGATGCAATAAGGGATTGGGAAGATTCAGATATTGGTATGAGTTATCCTTATCTTATTGATGCAGCAGGAAAAGAAGATTTGGGTGGTGGAGTTACAGTTGGCTTAACAGCTACACTGCAAAATGCACAAGTTAGGTTTGCTGCAAGACCAACACCTCTTTCCACAGGAACTATAACTACTGCTGATTCAGAAGGAAAAAAGCTTATTGACAGCACTGCTGATTTTGTCACAGATGGAATATATTCTGGTTGCACTTTTTTTAATAATACTACAACAGCTATGGAAACAGTTATTGTTGTGGATTCTAAAACACAACTTACTGGTTTTCCTTTACAATCAGGAACAAGACAAGATTGGCAGGTTGGAGATAATTATTCTGTTTATCCAAACACATTATGCAAAATAACAGGTGGAAATCTCGTTGCAGTAGACAACATAGGAAATCCTATTGATGCTGTTTTACCTTCACCAAATGTGTTATTAAATTCAACAAGTTCATCAAGTGCTACTTTACAAGAATTAAGTGCAATACAATATTCGAGTTTTGGTGGAGGAGTCACAGTAGATGTTATAAATGGAACATCTGGAACTGCATTCCCTATTGGAACTATAGAAACGCCAGTTAATAATCTTACAGATGCAATGATAATAGCAAATTCAAGAGGTTTTGACAAGATATACATAAATGGTGACTTAACTATAGATACTTCTGGAAATTATGCTGGCATGGTGTTTGTTGGAGAATCAATGACAAAATCAACTCTTACAATTTCATCAGGTGCAAATGTCACTAATTGTGAATTTTATGAAGCAACAATCACAGGAACACTTGATGGAAATTCCAAATTGAAGAATTGTAAGATATTGGATTTGGATTATATATATGGGGTGATAGAAGAATGTATGTTAGGTCCAGGAACAATCACATTAGGAGGAAACGAAGAAGCTCACTTTCTCGATTGTTGGAGCGGAGTGGCAGGGTTGGGCACACCAATCATAGATTGTGGTGGAAGCGGACAAGACCTCGCATTAAGAAACTACAATGGAGGAATAAAAATAATAAACAAAACAGGGAGTGACAAGATATCTATTGATTTAAATAGTGGAGATGTAATACTTGACAGCACTGTTACAAATGGAAATATAAGTATAAGAGGTATAGGAACTCTTACAGATAATTCTGGTGCAGGAGCAACAGTTACTGTAAGTGCTTTGATTAACAATGAAACTATTGCAGACCAAGTATGGGATGAAACTGCTTCAGACCACGAAACAATAGGTAGCACTGGAAAGAAACTTAAAGATGCGAGAGATGATGCAGAGATATCTGCTGTAAAATAGGAGGTAATAAAATGATTATAGAAATATCTTGGGAAAATTTTAGGAAAATATCACTTGCGACTTTAACTCAAACATTTTTTTTGAGATTAAATGATAGAATAGAGATATATATGCCACATGGAGCAAATACATTAAGAAGCAATATTTGGCTGACAGAATTTACAGAAGAAGAATATGAAAACATTTTAAGAGATTATCTTTCTGACAGCATGGAGATAATAAGAATAACAAACAACCCATTTAACAGGAAAATA
>QMZJ01000092.1 GCA_003663115.1 Candidatus Altarchaeales archaeon
ACTTGAGGAATCGCGCGAAAAATATAGAAACCTTGTGACCAGCCTGTCAAGGGTCGTATGGGCAAAGACAAAGAACAGGGATCTGGAAAAGGAAATCAGGAAGATATTGAGTAGATATGAGAAGAAATGAGATTTTATCTTTCTTATTTTATCATCCTGACAATAATTATTATTTCTGTAGGAGGGTGGTTCAAATTCTGGACAAGAGATATAATGCCAAGGAAATAGAGAAAAAATGGCGCGAGAGATGGAAAAGGGAGAATATCTATAGATTTAATCCAGATTCCAGAAAGCCAGTCTATTCATTAGACACCCCACCACCCTTTACCTCCGGGACCCTGCATATGGGACATATCTACAACCACGTATGGATCGACTTAGTCGCTCGTTATAAGAGGATGAGGGGCTTTGAGGTTTATTTTCCCCAGGGGTTCGACTGTCATGGCCTCCCCACAGAGCTGAGGGTGGAAAAGGAGCTGGGCGTTAAAAGAGAGGACAGGGAGAAATTTATAGAAAAATGCGAGGAATGGACGAAAAAAGCAATCGAGAGGATGAAGAATCAATTTGATCAGATTGGTTATTCTGCGGATTGGAATTATAGCTATAGAACTATGGATGATGGCTATAAAAAACTGGTGCAGAAAACCCTATTAATCTTCTATAGAAAGGGTCTGCTCTATAGAGAAAAGCACCCCGTGCTCTGGTGTCCCAGATGCGAGACTGCGTTGGCGAAGGCGGAGGTGGGATACATAGAAAAGGAGGGAAAGCTCTACTATATCGATCTGGATGTGGGAAATCATAAACTTACTATCGCTACAACGAGACCTGAGATGATGCCCGCATGCGTGGCCGTCTTTGTACATCCGGATGATAATAGATATAAGAGATTCATCGGAAAGAAGGCAAGATTGCCCTTATTCGATAGAGAGGTGCCCATCCTTTCAGATGAAGCCGTAGACCCAGAATTCGGGACCGGCGTTGTCTATCTCTGTACATTTGGGGACGAACAGGATATCGCGTGGCAGAAAAAATACAAACTGCCGGTAATAGAGCTTATAGATAAGAGGGGAAACCTGACAGAATCCGCCGGGAGGTACAAGGGCATGAGCGTGGAGGAGGCCAGAAGAAGAATTACAGAGGACCTCATAGAGAAAGGATACATAAGGAAGATAGAAAAACTTCGACACCAGGTTACCTCCCACACCGAGAGGAGTTCATGTAATGCCCCAATTGAACTACTACCCTTAGAGCAGTGGTTCATCAATGTCAAGGATTTCATCCAGGATATAATAGAAACGGCAGAGAAGATGAACTGGTATCCGGAATACATGTTACAAAGGCTCATAGACTGGAGTAATGCAATGGACTGGAACTGGATCATCTCGAGGCAGAGGGTTTTCGGGACCCCGATCCCATTCTGGGTCTGTAGCTGTGGGGAGATCATCCCGGCTGATGAAAAGGAACTGCCAGTAGACCCCAGGGGGACAACGAGAAAGTGCCCGAGATGCGGTGGAAAGGCCGTGGGTGAGAAAGACGTCTGCGATTGCTGGGTCGATTCCTCCATAACCCCATTAATAATATCTAAATGGCTCGAAGACGATTCCTTTTTTGAAAAGACATACCCCTCTTCCTTAAGACCCCAGGGCTACGAGATAATAAGGACGTGGGCATTTTATACGATCTATCGGAATTTAATTTTAACGGGAAAACCGTGCTTTAAAGACCTGTTAATTAATGGAATGGTAGCTGGCCCCGATGGTAGGAAGATGTCAAAATCCCTGGGGAATGTAATAGAACCCGAGGAGCCCTTAAGGAGATACTCTGCGGATACGATAAGGCAGTGGGCATCCATCGGAACACTCGGAGATGATTACCCATTTAGCTGGGAGGAATGCGAGCATTCCCAGAGGTTTCTGACAAAGCTATGGAACATCTCCAGGTTTATCGAACTCCATCTTCGGGATTTTGATGGAAAAAAACCCAGGGAGCTTGCTGAGGTAGATAAATGGATCCTCTCAAAACTGCAAAGATTGGTTCAAAGATGTACAAGGCAACTGGACTGCTATATATTCAACATACCACTGGAACAGATAAGGGGCTTTGTGTGGCACGACTTAGCTGACAATTATCTGGAGATGGTAAAGCACAGACTCTATAAACCGGAGATATATGGCGAGGAATCTAAAAGGGCGGCTCAATATACATTGGATTTAATACTAAGAACCATACTCAAACTCCTATCTCCATTTACCCCCCACATCTGTGATGAAATCTGGTCAAATATCTTTAAAGACGGTTATGTTACGGTCGCGGATTGGCCAGAGGCCGATAAAAAGCTGATAAGCAAGGATTCTGAAGAAACCGGTAAAATCCTGGTTGAAATTATGGGGGAGATCCGCAGATATAAATCTGACAGAAAGATGCCCCTGGGGAGTGAAATTAAACACGTCAAGATCCTGGTCTCCCCGGAGCTGAGAGGAAAACTGGAGAGAATAAAAGAAGATATCATCGGAACGGGGAAGATCAAAAACCTCGAACTCTCTGTTTCTAATGTAGACAGATTTAAAATTATATATGGATAAAATGAGAGGAAAGAGATTCAGTAACCAGAGTCAGGAGCAGATAATAGGCCATCTGTACCACTTTCTGAATGAAAACACGAGATACAATCTATCCATAGACCCTCTGGGTATCAGGTTCGTAATAACCGAATCGACAAAGAAGAAAAGGAAGCCGTCTGAAAAGAGAAAACTGATCATGGAAGAACAGAGGAACATGAGCAAGCGTCAGAGGAAGTTAAGTAACACCAAAAAGAGGGTGAGACCCAAGATACGCACGGTCAAAAAGGGCAGGACGGTGCCACTGAAGGGCAGGGTATATTCTTGACCTCGCCACCTGGCCCATTTCTCACCGCCAGGTGGCTAACCACTCTACTTCTTTATTTTACGAATGCCCTGCATACCTTGAACGGATCTTTCGCCCGATTCCATATTTCGGGTCTTTTATCCAAAGTTAAACTCCATCAATTTATCCCGCCTCTTCGACCGTAAGTAAATCCCCTTCTTTGTTGAATATTCACTTTTATATTAATTCCTTCAATAATCTAATACCAAAATATTTTGGTTTCATACCAATATGGATTGGAGTCATGTTAAAATGAAAATAGAACTGGATGACGTCGAGAGCATACACGAAACAACCTTGACAATAAGGGGTTCCAGGAGGAGAACTACTGTGCCATTAGAAATAGTTGAATTTATGAAACTGAAAAATGGGGATAAGATCAGGTGGGTGGCACTGAAGAACGGCACAGTTTTTGTGACAAAAGCGAAATAGAGCATAAAATGGAATTCATCTTTGCAGTTATAGTGCTGGCATTCATCTGCGAATTTATTGATTCAACGCTCGGGATGGGTTATGGGACTACTCTGACCCCTCTTCTCTTGTTAATGGGTTTCGATCCATTGCAGATAGTGCCGGCAGTTCTGTTATCCGAAGTGTTTACCGGAATCTTCGCGGGATTGGCACACCACAGCATTGGAAATGTAGATCTAAAGCCGGGATCACTTCACTTCATGATTTTCTCGGTTCTGTCTATTTGCAGCATCTTCGGTGCAGTAGCTGCGGTTTTAATTGCCGTTAACATTCCAAAGATAATCCTGAAGACATATATCGGAGTGTTGGTTCTGACTATTGGAGTAGTAATCTTAATCACAATCAAGAGGGGAAAAACTCATCTGTTTTCCTGGAAAAAGATAGTAGGTCTGAGTATACTTGCTTCCTTCAACAAGGGCATATCCGGGGGGGGTTACGGTCCCGTAGTCTGTGGGGGCCAGATACTCTCTGGTGTAGAGGGAAAAAAAGCAATCGGTGTTACGTCATTTGCCGAGGGTTTAACGTGTTTTGTGGGCGTACTGGGATTTCTATTCACCACGAATTCCATAGACTGGGTACTGGCACCATCCCTGATCATCGGTGCCATGCTCTCGGTACCGGTATCTGCTTTAGCTGTAAAGAGAATTGATACACAGAGATTAACCTTAATTATCGGCATAGTGTTAGTGGTACTGGGCAGCTTGACTCTAGCAAATATCTGCCTCTTTTAGAGCCAGTATAACATCCCGAAAATCTGTTATTCTCGGCTTCTTAAGGTTGCTCTCCCAGCTGGTGCTCCAGAAGCCATAGTTCGAATGATCCCCAAATTCCCCAATAGCCTCCATTCCATGATCAGATAATACTATCAGTTTATCTGTCTTATCGGCAGCCTTGGCTGCTATCTCGTCAAGGTCCCGATATATGAGCTTCATCATGGTATTGTTGCCAAAGTTGAGATGGCCTATAACATCCGCTACACTGAAGTATCCGAGTACAAAGTCATGCTCTCTTTCAAGCGCATTTAGGAATTCCTCTTTTATTATGCGGTGATGATCGAATGCAAGTTTGTTGTATTCGTCTCTTATTTTTTTCTTCTCCCCCTGTGATTTCTCTTCAAAGAATCTCTTTAACAGCTCTCTTGATCTATCATGCACTTCTTTATCGTAATTGAATCCTGGAAGATCGAGGATTACTGGATTACTGAAGCTTGAAAAGAATGTCTCTTCAATATCCCATTTTATATTCCACATTTCCTTATCGCCCTTTGAAAGCACTTCTTCTTCCTTGTTTTCACCCGTCATAAAGGAACTCCACAAAACCATCGTTCTGGGCTGGGAGAACTCGGATATGTCTGTCTTTCCATAACATCTTTGTTTAAGGTGTATGCAGTTGTATTCCTCCACCTTTTCATATTCAAGTGCGTCTATCGCAAGAACAACGATCATCTTTATACCTCCGTTATTATACCCCCCGCGCACGTATCTCCTCTTTCAAAGACAAACCTTCCAAGCTCGGGCGTGTCATTGAAATTTTCTATGATAATCGGCTGAGATGTTTTAACTATTACATCTGCTACCTCTCTGTTCCTAATTTCATCTGCATCTTCTGTCAGAACTTTAAGGGTTGAAGAGTCAATAACCCTTTCTATCTTTTCTATTTCACACACAACCTCCTGAGTTGCACATTTCAGTTTTATACGTTCCCCTTTTTTGTATGGTTCTTTATCTAACCAAAAGACATGGGCATTAAATTTATCGGTTATCTTTGGTTGATTCTGTGGTGTCGATATCACATTCCCCCGGTCAAGGAATAATTTATCCACCAGGGTCACTCCAGTACTTCTACCGGCTTGTGCAGATTCTGGGTATTGATAGCTTCCCGGTCCAAATGGATTTTCTTTATCGCTCTGCCATTCGATGATATGCTTTATACGGGTTTTTTCCATACTCGGCAACACTATAATCCTTTCCCCG
>QMZJ01000093.1 GCA_003663115.1 Candidatus Altarchaeales archaeon
GCCACAATCATGCAGGTATCGGCAACGATATCTGCACCACTTCTCTCGATCTCTTCGAGAAGGCCTTTTCTCTTTGCCATCTCCTTTACCTCAGAAGAGGTTGTGATCCATAATCTCGTCTTGACCTCTCTTCCTTTCAATAAATCAATAACCCTTTCGATTTCGGCGAGGGAGGCGTGTGGACAGCCAATGGCAACGAGATCAATCTCTCTCGTCTTTGAATTCAACTCCCCGTAGGCCTCCTCCAGACTATCGATAACTATCGTTTCCGCACCCTCCGATACCATATTATGCGATCTTGCCTCGGGGGTGATTCCCTCTACGTGGAAGAGCGCCACTGCCCCCGAGGCAGCCAGTGCCGCCCCCAATGCCTTTAATTGATCCATGTCTGCCCTTCGAATTCCCTCAAAATACGGAACAGAATGCCCGATTTTTTTGCCGACTAAATAGCCCAAGGCGCCAAAGTCCGAAATTTTGTCGAGTTTACATTTTACTTCAATAATAAATTCCCCCATTCTATTTTCTTCCAGATGATATCCATGTAGTGGTGTTCTACCGGTTATTGCGGCGGCAAGAGCCGAGGGTCCACCCTCCCTGTTTGTCCTTGCCCCTATAACCGAATTTGCATAGCAAACCGCAGAGGACTCGCTCCATGCTATGTGATCACCAAACACGGGAAGATTACCCACAAGATAGGGTGTACAGGTACACGTTGGCTTTATTCCCATTCTCTCATAGGCTTTTACAACCATCAACTGTTTTTCTGCAAACTCCTCAGAAATTCCCAATTTCTTCCAATCCCTTAGATCCATTCCGGCGGGATTTAGTGTCGTTGGAACCCTCACCATAGCTCTCTTTTTTGCCCATTCCTCCAGGAACTCCAGGCCCGCATCGCCGAGATTTTTATAACTGACGCCGGCTACCTGAGCGCTCTTTATCTCAATCATTTCCCTGGCATTATAGATCTCACCCAGAGCCACGAGGATCTCCATAGCCTTCTGGACCCCTTCCCCTTGTTCGCCATTGAGCATCTGTCGTTCCTCCCTGGTTAGATTCATTTCTCATCCCCCAGCCGCACCCTCTCGAATTTTTCTCTCGGTTTATTAAGAGGAATCGTGGCATCCAGACCCATCTTGTAGGTAATTCTGTCCCTTCCGGCGGATGGGTCTAAGGAGCTTCCCCTCTCCCTTTTCATTATCATATCTTTTCCTGCCTGGAATCTCGTCGCTATTGCCCACTCCACCTCCTCCGGGTCGTGTATTTCTATATCTTCATCAACTATAACAACGTGCTTCATGCTCGGATGAGCTTTCAGGGCAGCTTTAATTGCCTTTTTTCCGTCCCCTGGCGCTTTCTTCTCTATCTGCACAACCCCGTGAAGCCAGGAGCATCCACCATGGGTTAAGAGAACATCCCTGCACCTACAAACCTTATTTACCGAGTTATAGATTACCGACTCACGGGGCACACCCATAAGGAGCTCATGCTCTCTGGACCCGGGAAGGACCGCCTGATATATAGGGTTTCTTCTATGGGTGATACAGTTGATCTCGATAATAGGTTCATCTCTAACTATGTCGTATGTCCTCGTAACGTCGGGAAATGGCCCCTCCTCATGCCTTCCCCTGGTTATCCTGCCCTCGAGCACTATCTCGGAGTTTGCTGGGACATAAAGATCCTTGGTTTTACATTTAATCAATTCCAACTCTTTGAGGGAGTTAGCAATAGTAAGCTCGTTTACCGATATGTCGACTGATATGGCAGCCGAGAGCAGTACTGAGGGATGCAGTCCGATGCAGATCGCGACATCCAGCTCACCCCCGGACCTTTCGATGTATCTGTAAAGGTCCCTCTGGCAGACCCTCGCAACCAGCCTGTCTCTCGAGATCGGGGATGCCCTGTGAATGCTCGCATTTACCCCATACTCGGGATCTGAGGCTATGAAAACACCGGATGTAATATAAGGACCCATGTCCCTTCTCGTGTAGGTCGGTATTGGAAGCTTTGACAGATCTACATTTTGTTCTGTAACCTCCTGGCATGCACCCTTTTTCACTATATCTGGCTCCTCTGGTTTTTTTATTGCATCACCGATCTTTTTTAAGAGACCCCCCTTTTCTACCCCCAGCGCCTCTGCGAGATTCTCGCGGGAGCTACACACCCCCCCGACCACCCTGAATTCCGAACCCTTGACCTCATCAAACATAACCGCTCTGCCATCATTTTCATTCAGAATTCTGGCAATCTCCAGATACGGATCTACTTTCTTCCGGATTCTTAAGACATTAATTTTATCTAAAAATTCCCTGAGGCCCGTTTCCATTTTTTGTATAAATTGTGCTCAAGACCAAGTGCATCCAAAACCTTCCCGACGAAGAAATTTGTTACATCGTCCAGTGCCCTTGGCCCGTAATAGTATGCCATGTTTGGGGGTAGTATTATTGCCCCAGATATCTTTGCTTTTCTCATGTTCTCAATTGATGCCAGGCTTAAAGGCGTGTCTCTGGGCACTAAGATCAATTTTTTACCCATCTTCAGTATATTCTCTGCGGCCCTGGTTATTAGGTTATTACAGAAACCATTGGCAATTGCCGATAATGTCTTCATCGAACATGGAATTACCACCATGGCATCAATGGAATGAGACGAGCTCGCTATATCCGCGTCGAGTTCATTTTCCCTATAGGAGTGCCCCGCGGATTTTTTTGTTCTATCCAGATCTACCCCCTCGTATCTCGCTATCCTCTCCGCCATATCCGAGACAATAAGATATGTATCGTGGTCATTTAAACTGCTTAAGAGCCTATCGGCGAGTATAACCCCGGATGTGCCGGTTATAGCAACAATAATCTTCATCCTCTAATATTTTTAAGGAGAACTAATCTAATATAATACATCTGATTTATATCAAAATGCTCGGAAAATACACGGTAAATGTATTAAAATTCACCCCAGATGAGGAGAGGATGCTCTCCTCCATCGAGAATAAATTTCTGATGAAGTATAGTGCCCGTCTCTCCAGACTTAAGAGAAGGGAGAGGGACAAAAGGGCAAAGGAACTCATCCAGGATGAAATGAGACGTATCGGAATAAAGCTGTCAGAGGAAGATATGAAAAGGGCCATACTTTATGTCTCTGGCTATGGAATAATAGACCCCCTGATCCGTGACGATAATATCGAAGAGATACTGATTAATGGCGCCAACGTGCCGATAATGATCTATCACAGAACCTTAGGGAAGTGCAAAACGAACCTCGAATTTAAGAGTAAAGAGGAGCTTAATAAACTAATCGACAAGATATTGATCCTTTGTGGATTGAGTAGTAAAAAACCGATTATTGACGCCGTATTGCCCGAGGGTCCCAGAATAAATTTCACTTTACCCCCGGTATCCTTTGATAGGTCCATTGTTACAATAAGGAAGTACCTGGAGAACCCGCCCACGATCATAGATATGATAAAGAGTGGAACGATGACACCGGATATGGCGGCCTTGATATGGGTCTGCGTTGATGGATTCGGACTGGCCCCGAGGAATATTCTAATAACCGGGGGAACGAGCAGTGGAAAAACAACACTCCTAAATGCTATACTTCCATTCTCGAGGGAGCACGAAAGGATCGTATCAATTGAAGACACCATGGAATTGGACCTCAGCTACTGTGATGACTGGGTCCGAACAACAACCAGTGAATATGCAGATATGGAAAGATTAATTGAGAACAGCCTAAGATTGAGACCGGACAGGGTCATTGTCGGCGAGGTCAGGGGCAGAGAGGCATTTAATCTTATAAATGCCATGAACCTTGGTCATACGGGGATGGGCACCATACATGCGGATAGCTCCAGAGATGCCATTCTCAAATTAACATCTCCTCCAATGAACGTGGATCCCAGAATGCTGGTCGTTTTGGATTTAATCATTGTAATGACGAGGTTTCATGAAGGAAAAACGAGCAGGAGGATGATAACGCACATTGATGAGGTTGGTGGCATGATGGAGGGCCAGATTCAGTTGGGTTCGGTCTATAAATATAATGCAAAATCAAAAAAGACAGAATTCTCAAGATTCCCGGCTGTAACGATAAACAAGATAGCAGAAATAGCTGGATTAACCCCCAAGGGGGTTATTGATGAGATAAAGAAGAGAGAGATGGTTCTAAAGTATCTGGTTGCGAAAGACATCGGGGGAGAGGAGGATTTCATAAACTTTGTCAGATCCTTTTATGATGATCCAGAAAAGATTCTTAGTATGATCATGATGGAAAAACGAATGATGAAGAGAAGACATTGACTAAATGAATCTTATAAGAATAACCGAGGGTAAGACCAGCCTGCTAATCCCCGAGGTTGAGAGATTAACGAAAAGGAATATTGTTTTCTTTAATCCCCAGATGGAGCTAAGTAGGGATATCACCGTTGCAATTGCCAAGACTATAGAACCAAAAAATTTCTGCGACGCCCTCGCGGGCTCTGGAGCCAGGGGGATCAGGATCGCACACGAGGTCGGGTGTAAAACCACGGTAAATGACGTAAATCCGGTAGCCTTTGAGCTCATTCAGAAGAACGAGAGCCTGAATAAAGTAAATATCAGAGCAACTAACCTGGATGCAAATCTCCTCCTGTCCAGGGAGAGGTTTGATTTTATTGATATAGACCCATTCGGGCCCCCCGTGCGTTTTATAGATTCTGCCCTGAGATCGATAGAGAATAGAGGCATCTTAGCTGTAACGGCAACGGACACCTCCGCGCTCTGTGGAACATATCCAGAGGCATGCAGAAGGAAATATGATTCAATCCCGTTAAGGACCGATTACTACAATGAATTGGGGCTGAGGATACTAATTGCCCATCTGGCGAGATCTGCACTGAAATATGACATAGCGATAACCCCTTTGTTTTCCCATTGCACGAGACACTACCTCAGGACCTATCTCCAGATCAAAAAATCGCGCAGGGATGCAAATAGAATCATGGGCAATATAAATTACATTCAGCACTGCTTTACATGCCTCAGCAGGGAATTTTCTGGGCTGGAGGAGTTAAAGTCAACCTGTGAGTGTGGCGCAGATCTACGATCGGCTGGCCCGTTATGGACCGCGGGTTTTGCTGACCCAGAATTTTGTGAGAGACTAAGAAAACAGCTGATAGAGGAAAACTTCAGGACGATGCACGAGTCCATCAGGTTAGTAGAATTAATTAAGAAAGAACAGAAAGTAGAAATTCCATATTACAATATACA
>QMZJ01000094.1 GCA_003663115.1 Candidatus Altarchaeales archaeon
GAATAAATACGAATAAATACGAATATACAACTCTTCCATACGATGAAAAACAGGGCGCAGGTATCGCTGGAGTATATGACCATGCTGGGATTGTCTTTAGTTATATTTGCGGGTGTTCTTTACATCGCCACAACCCTGACCTCAACCTCCAGAACACAGATCGATGTCGACACGGCGTACAGGGCAGTTCAGGGGATAAAGGAGTTGGCAGATTTCATATACGTACATGGACATCCGTCAAAGATTCAATCCACCATCCACATACCAGGTAATGTGGAAGACCTATCAATAGAGGAGAGGGTTGTAAGAATAAGGCTATCTATCGGCGAATCCTTTACGGATGTCTATGCCGTGACAAAAGCCAATATGACGGGAAGTAGTGCCGTAAACGAGATATGCCCTGCTGGCATTTGTACCGAGGGGTATTATCTGATGATTTTTGAATCACTAAATCAATCAACACCATATGATGTCAACATAACGGTTGCGTAATAAAAATCAGATTTTATTCTCCGAGTTCCTTAAATACCCTGAGAATGTCCTTTCTCGTTATTATGCCCACTAAGGTGCCATCATTATCTACAACCGGCAATCTATTTATGTCATTTTTCCACATCAATGAGGCTGCCCTGTATATCGATGCATTCTCGTCCACCACTATAGCGGGTTCGGACATGATCTCCTTTACCCTCTTCTTTGATGCGTCCTTGACAATATTTGTTAGGTCATCCGGATACTTCTCAAGTATATCCAGGAATGGTATCAGAAATGGATGATAGTCGATTAGGTGTTCAATCAACCTCAATACATCGGTTCCACTTACTACTCCTCTCAGATTATTCTCCTCATCTATGACCGGGGCCCCACTGATCTCGTTCTCTTTAAGAACCTTAATTGCATCTAAAACCGCATCTGTAGTCCTTACAGATATCACGTCCCTGGACATAATTTCCTTGACTTTTTTGATTTTATATCACCTTTTTTCGCCGGCCTTTTTATATATCAAATGCACTTATATTTATATAACAAAGCAAATTATTAATTAAGTTCTATTTTTCCGAGGGATTTCTTTGGAATCAAAAACTCTGAAAGGAACGACTACGATAGGCTTAACCTGTAGTGACGGTGTAGTATTTATAGCAGATATGAGGGCATCATGGGGAACCTTTATAGCAAGTAAACGAGCCAGGAAGACCTTCAACATAAATGATATGGTTGGAGCAACAGTTGCAGGTTCCGTGGGTGATGCAGAGGCTTTAATGCGCTTAATACGGGCTGAGGCAGCCCTCTATGAGATGAATAATGGGAAGAAGATGTCAACAAGGGCAGTAGCAGTCTTGATGGCAAACATTCTTCAGGGCAGTAAGGTCTTTCCCTACATAGTACAACTCATTATCGGGGGGTATGACAAGGGAAGGGCAACCATCTACACCCTGGACCCCGTCGGTGGATTGATCGAAGAGAAGATGGCTGCCACCGGTTCTGGTTCTCCAATGGCATATGGTGTTCTCGAACAGAGGTATTCAGAAAACAAAACAGTTGAGGAGAATATCCCAATCGCAATTAGAGCTCTGGAATCTGCTATGCAGCGTGATTGTGCGACGGGAGATGGAATAAACTTGGTTACCATCACAAAAGAGGGTTTTAGGGAATACAAGAAAGAAGAGATCAATAGATTGATAGAAAAACTTAAAGAGGAATGAACCGGGCTGTGTATGTGAATTTTTCAGACTATAAAGACTTTTGAATTATGATGATGGAAATAATCATGAATTCGATCCAAGCTTAATTAACTTGATATGATTTATGCGCTATGCCCGACTTTAGTCGGTCACGTAGCTGAAAAATCCTAAGAGGTGAGTTTCTTGGAGTTTAAAGATATTAAGCAGTTTGTGGAAGAGAACGCTCCATCCGGCAAGATAACGAAGATCGATCTGGAGGGTCCGAAGATAGTCCTCTACACAGACGATCTTCCTTTTTTTGTAGAGAACAATGAGGAGATCAGAAATTTGGCAACCGTACTAAAGAAAAGGATCATTCTCAGATCCACCTCTTCAAAACTTATGGATCCAGAGGAGGCAAGGAAAACGATTGAGGAGACGATACCAGGGGATGCAAAGATAACGGACATAGGGTTTGACCCCAATTTCAGAGAAGTCCATATAGAAGCTGAGAAACTGGGCCTGGTTATTGGAAAAGGAGGTACAACCCTGGATGAGATCACGAAAAAGACGAGATGGACACCAAAGCTCTTAAGGAAGCCTCCGATCGAATCGGAGACTATAAGAAACATCAGAAAAATCCTCTATGAGAGTAGCGATGCGAGACAGAAGATACTCCAGAGAATCGGAAGGAATATCTATAGGAAACCAGACTCTGAGTGTGACTGGATAAGAATTACCCCCTTGGGGGGTGCGCGAGAGGTTGGCAGGTCCTGTTTCCTGTTACAAACACCGGAGAGTAACGTTTTAATTGACTGTGGGATAAATACCGCCGCTACCAACAATGGTAGATTTCCCGATTTTAGGGCATCCAGGCTAGCAATAGATAAATTGGATGCCGTTATCCTCTCTCACGCACATCTTGATCACTGTGGTTTTATTCCCTACCTCTATAAATATGGGTATACCGGTCCCGTTTATTGTACGGAACCAACGAGAGATCTGATGATCTTATTGCAATTAGATGCGATAAGGATAGGTGAGAGAGAAGAAAATGAGCTTCCATTTACCTCAAAAGATGTGAGGAGGATGATCAAGTATGTGATCCCTCTGGAATACAATGAGGTTGCGGATATAACACCCGATATGAGATTAACTCTCTATAATGCGGGTCACATCCTCGGTTCCTCGATAGTTCATCTTCATCTTGGTGAGGGTCTCCACAATCTGGTCTATACTGGGGACATAAAATTTGGTGATACACGACTTTTAGATGCCGCAAATTATGAATTCCCGAGGGTTGAAACCCTAATTATCGAAAGCACCTATGGTGGTAGATACGACATACAACCAAAAAGAAGGGATGCGGAGAAGGAATTAATTCATACGATACAGGAGACGGTAAAGAATAAGGGCAAGGTATTGATTCCCGTTTTCTCTGTAGGCAGATCCCAGGAGGTTATGATGTTACTGGAAAGCTATTCTAGATGCGGGGAATTGGATGTTCCAGTATTTCTGGATGGAATGATCTGGGAAGCAACCGCAATCCACACTTCCTATCCAGAGTATCTGAAAAGGCATATCCGTCACAGGATTTTTAATGGCTATAATCCATTCATAACGGATACGTTTGAGAAGGTGGACTCAAAGAAGAGGGAGAGTATCATAGAGAGCAAGGAACCGTGTGTCATCCTCGCCACCTCCGGAATGATGACTGGTGGCCCATCGATTGAGTATTTTAAGAATCTTGCCGAGGATCCCAAAAACACCCTGGCATTTGTGGGTTATCAGGCGGAGGGTTCTTTGGGAAGGAGGATACAGAATGGTTTATCTGAGTTGCCAATTGAAAAGAACGGCAGAACGGTGGCATTAAAGATAAATATGCAGGTAAAAACTATTGATGGTTTCAGCGGCCATGCGGACAGGAGACAGTTGCTCGGTTATTCAAAAAAGATACATCCAAAGCCAAGGAGGGTATTAATTGTTCACGGCGAGGAGAAAAAGGCGATAAATCTATCGATGACCCTGTACGAGATGTTCGGTTTTGAAGCCACAGCGCCACAGAATTTGGACACTATCAGATTGGTTTAGATATCCCCCATGCCCTTATGTACGGAGGGGTCTCATCACCAATTTGAGGATGATAATCCGGGATCTTGAATGGCGAATCTAATTGATATATACCATAAACTCTTAGAGCACTTCGGAGAGCAGGGATGGTGGCCGGCAGAAACAGAATTCGAGGTTATTGTTGGTGCTATACTAACCCAGGCTTCATCCTGGACTAATGTGGAGAAGGCTATAGAAAATCTGAAATCCGAGGGTCTTCTAAGCCCTGAGGCACTTCTCCAGGCGAGTGAAGAAAAACTGAGAAGACTCATTAAACCCGTTGGTTATTACAATGCCAAGACCCTAAAACTAAAGAGGTTCGTTGAATTTTTGCATGAGAATTACGAAGGAGATCTCGATAAACTCTTTGATCGGGATACCGAGAAATTGAGATTAGAATTGCTATCGGTATGGGGCATCGGTCAGGAGACCGCAGATTCAATAATCTTATACGCTGCGAACAAACCAACCTTCGTCATTGATGCATATACAAAGAGGATAATGAGTAGATTGGGCCTTGTAAACGAGGACACAACTTATTCTGATCTAAAAAAATTCTTTGAGCTCCAATTGCCAGGGGACCTAGAGATTTATAAGGAATTCCACGCATTACTCGTTGAACTGGGGAAGAATTACTGCAAGACAAAACCCCTCTGTGGTAAATGCCCGATAAGGGACATCTGTGCAGAATGGAAGAGCTCTTCGAAAAGAAATTAATCCGTAACTTTAACCTGAAATATTCTATCCCACGAATAAAAGCAATCTTTGTCACTTCACTGTATCACCATCTTCCCACCATATCTCAGATACAGGTAAATTAAAAAGGTGATTAAAGCAGCAAAAAAGAACCAGTCTTTTATGTTGGTTTCTTCCTCCTCTCTTTTGATGTCCTGGCTTATATTTCTATAGATCTCATCGAGGGTTTTATCATTAACCGATCTGAAGTATTTACCTCCAGTTTCTCTTGCTATTTTCCGCAGTGTCGCTTCATCGAGCTCTGCATACTGGGGATTCCCAAACCAGTCATAACCAAGGACAACTTTTTCCTCTGACCCCAGTCCAATGGTATAAACCTGTATCTTGTTGGTCTTTGCAAATTCGATCGCCTCCTCGGGAGATATTATCCCGGCGTTATTGACTCCGTCGGAAAGGAGGACAACGACCTTCTTCTTGTTCGGGATGGAGGTTGCCATATCAATCCCCAGGGCCAGTCCATCGCCAATTGCCGTTTTTCCCTGTTTTGGTTTAATGCTTCTCAGTTTTTCAATTACCTTGTCTTTATAAGGGCTCAGATATGCCGCGGTTGTCGCCCCGGATTCGAATATTACAATTCCTGCGCAATCTTTTTCCTTCAGC
>QMZJ01000095.1 GCA_003663115.1 Candidatus Altarchaeales archaeon
CTGGGGAGATAGGATACTGAACAAAAAGCTTTTAAATGAGAACTAAATAATGTATTACATGGACAAAAAATTCTTGACGGTTATTACCGTAGGGTTTCTTCTATTGTTAATTGGTTGCATTGGTGAGGAAAGGCTTACAGCAGAACAGGTGAGAGACAGATCTCAGGAGGCTATGGAAAGGGTTGAGACATACGCCTTTGATATGGACATCTCAATGCTCATGAAGGGCGGCGAAGTAGGTATGATGGGTGTAAAAGAGATTACAATGACTATGTCGGGGAAGGGAAAAGTGGATGAGAAAAATAAAAAAATGCACACAGAAACGACGATGTCAATGTCGGGCATGACCATGGAGATGGAGCAGTATATAATCGGCGATACACAGTATATGAAGATACCCATGCTCGGATGGGTGAAGAATAGAACATCGGAGGATATCTGGGATGAAAAGAATTATGCCAATCTGGTGAAGGACATGGGGGTTGAACTCCTCGATGACGAAAAAGTGGACGGGAAGGATTGCTATGTATTGGAGATAAAACCGAAGGACATAAGTAAGATTTTTGAGGTGATTACCCAACAGATGGGCAGTACATCTACCTTAACCGCGGAGGACCTAGAGAGTATCAAGGACATAGGATTTAAGGAGTGGATAGCGAAGGATACTTTTCTGGTTAGAAAGATATTCGTGAACCTGCAGACGGAGAAGGATAATACAGCAATGAATATGAGCATGACAATGAGATTTTACGATTACGATAAACCCATGGAGATTATACTGCCCGAGGAAGCGGAAAAGGCTATTGATATGGAATCCATGACAGAGATCATGATTCCAGCAAAGTGATTGATTTTACTTTTTCACGAACATCTTTCTCAGCCTTGCCCCCACCTTCTCTATCAGCAGTTCTTTGTCTTCCTCTCGCATTCTGGTCAGATTGGGCAGGCCAGATTTATATTCATTTATCCATTCCTTTGCAAATTTATCTGTCTGGATATCTCTTAGAATCTCTTTCATACTCTCCCTGACCTCGGGGGTTATTATTCTCTTCCCCCTGGTTCTGCCCCCGTATTCGGCGGTATTGGAGACACAGCTCCACATATATTCGAGGCCGCCAGCCTGAATCAAATCCGTTATCAATTTTAACTCGTGCAGGGTTTCAAAATATGCGAGTTCTGGTTGATACCCATTCTCAACCAGTGTATCGAAGGATGCCTTTATTAATTCAGTTACCCCACCACAGAGGTCCACCTGTTCGCCAAATAGGTCCGTTTCTGTTTCCTCTGTAAAGGTCGTTTCCAGTACACCGGCCCTAGTCGCTCCAATAGCCTTTGCCAGTGCAAGTGCTATTTCCTTTGCCTTCTTAGTATAATCCTGTTCGATCGCTATTAGAGCGGGGGTTCCAAATCCGTCTAAAAATGTCTCTCTCACCAGAATACCGGGCCCCTTTGGAGCAACCATTATCACGTCAACAAAGTCTGGGGGCTCGATGCATTTAAACCTTATGTTGAAGCCGTGAGAGAACATCAATGCGTTGCCATCCTTCAAATTTTTTTCTATCTTTTTCTTGTAAACGTCCGCTTGAATCTCATCCGGAATCAGTATATGCACTATGTCGGCTTTTTCTGCAGCCTCCTCTATGGGCATGACATCGAATCCCTTTTCCTCTGCATCATCCCAGCCTCTGCCCCTCCTCGATCCAATTATCACGTCCAAGCCAGAATCCCTCATGTTCTGTGCCTGTGCAGAGCCCTGATTCCCAAAACCTATGACAGCTATCGTCTTTCCTTTCAGAATATTTAAATTCGCATCATTATCGTAATAAATCCTTACCATCCAGATCACCCCATGTAATATTGCGATAAGATTAAAATAAATCAATCAACTATCTCAACCTTCCCCCAAGATCCATGAAAAATTTATTTATAATGTTATTGGTATTTTTAACATCGAAATTTATTATCTCGACACCGAAGCAAACGCTCTTCTTGCCCTTTTCAATCTGCGGTCCGGAGTAAATGTCCTTGATTTTCACACTAAGGATCATCTCATCGAAATCCTCAAGCAGTTTGGAGAGAAATTCCTCATTCACGTTCTTATCTAGGATTACGGAAAAATCTCTGGTAACGGTTCCAAATTTTTTCCTCTTGTATTCGATCCTCTCTTTGTCGCTCAGAACGCAGATATTTGATAACTTTAAAGCGTATTCCTTTCCGAACTCATCTAGGATAACTCTGTCGGGGGTTACCGATTTCACGGTGCCGAGGTGGATCTTCCCAGAATATATGTGCTTTAAACAGAGCTCCTTTCCAATGGAATTTCTCAGGTGGGATAATTCCGAAACTAAAGAAGAGATTGCCTTGTCAGATCTACCCATTGCCCTGTCAACATCGTCAAAGTGTCTGGCTGCGGATATCATTATCTCCTTAAACCCCTCCTCGTCTTTTTTCTCTATTGTATTACTGAGTTCATTTGCGGTCTCCAGGAATTTTTTATGTACCTCTCTTACCCTTGGATTTTGCATCTGGATTGACGAATAGAGCTCTGGATTTTGCCCAATGATCCTGCCGACCATATCCAGCATCAATTCATAGATCGGGGAGGAAAACTCTCTGGATCTCTTTATGTCAAAATTCAACTCCTCCAGGGTCTTTCCTATTGATATGTAAGCAAAGTGGGTCAATCCCTGGACAACTGCCATTATCTGATCATGTTCCTCTGGGGTTGATTCATAGATTCTTGCTTTATGTTTCTTGAGGATCTTTTTCAGCCACTTGAGCCATCTCTTAGCCCTGATCGGCGTTAAAATGAATACCTGACCCTCGATGCTACCAACCCTGTGGCTGAACACGGGATGAGTCCCTATAATCTCAACGCCCTTTTTGGAGTATCTCTCCATAAATCTACAGGGTTTTTCCTTGATGGATGTTACGTCCATCAAGAGGGCATTTTCCCTTACCTCCGGAGCTACCTCTTTAATAACCCTGATGGTCTCATCTATCGGCACAGAAATAATGACCACATCCGCTTTCCTCGCTGCGGCTTTATTGTCCTTTTCGTATGAAACGTTCAGTTTCCTTGCGACCCGTTCCCCCTTGAGCTCGTTGGGTCCAGTTATCACCACCCTGAAACCCTCTTCCGCAAAAAATTTAGCGAAGAACCTGCCCATCCCGCCATAGCCGCCGATTATTGCTATTGTTTTTGTCATCTTGGTTATTGTTGATTGAATCTACAGAGTGAATTTTCTTTTTCGTGCACGTTTTTCTTTTTAAAGAAAAAGGTGCTTGCAAAGAACCTGCCCATCCCGCCATAGCCGCCGATTATTGCTATTGTTTTTGTCATCACTCTCGGTTATATATTATCCCCAAATTAGAAAAACCCATATTTAGGATACTGTTTTATTTAATCCAATCCTGATGATTCTTTTCTATTTATTCTATTAATCAAATTTATTATCAGTTATTTTAACTTAAATCTATCATAAAAATGGAGTCCATAGAGGACTGGGATGCCCTGAGATCCGTTATTGAGGGAAAAAAGAAGGTAGAAATCACTAAGAGAGAAAGAGAGGAGGGGGAAATCCCCAAGGAATTTATGATAAATAGAACGGATCTGGCAATTATTAAAACGCTTTTGAGGAAAGGGAAAAGCAGTTTAAGGGATTTAAGGGAGGATGCAGATAGATCCAGGGTTTCGATATATCTGTCCATAAAAAGACTGAAGAGACTTTCCTTAATAGATGGGGATCGATTAATCGAATTAAAGAAAAATCCCCTGGTTGATTCGATAGCCAATTTATTCAATGAAGATTTTAGCCTTGAGAAACTCCTGGGTGAACGCCTCTTGATCCTGCAATCTCTCATGGATTGGAAAGAGCCGGATCAGATAGCAGTGGAGTGTGGAATGTCCACCCCATCGGTTTATAGATACCTGAGGGAGTTGAGACCATTGATCAAGAAAAGTGGCAGGGCCTATAGGGTAGATGGGCATAAAAAAAGCCTGATCGAATTTTTAAAACTCGTAAAAAATCAGATTGAAATCAGTTCAAAGACATTCCAGGTATGGTCATCATCCGATGGAAAATTGTTGAAGACAATTGATGCAATTGATGGGTCCTTGACTGCATTTTCTCGTTTTCCGGAATTTGATGTTGATTACTCTTCGGATTATTTCTATTACTATGCTCCCAGAAAGGAACTCGATGTAGAGGAGATACTTATTCATTCCCTAAGGTTTGCCGAAGACGATAAAGACGACAGAATGCTTCCAAAGATCGTGGAGTTTTATATAAAAAATAACGATAAGCTGGATATCTTCAAAATAGATGAACTGGCACTAAGGTTTAATGTTGCCGATTTTTGGTTGGATCTACAGGCGCATATTGTGGGCACGAATCCTAAAAATGATGATCTGGAAGGAGATTCACCTTATTATAACTCCCCCGAGGATACCTTTCTCTCCATGTCTCTATCCAATACACTGGGTGACATCCTAAGGTGCGAGGAGATAATGAAAAAAGAAGAGCTTGACTGGGAAATGCTGTTCCGTGAATATGTTCTCCGGCAGAGGTATCCAGATTTTCGCTGGAATGGAATAATTAGCAGATTACAGATCCTGGAACAAAGAACTGGAATTAAAATACCGATCCTCAAGAAACTCTCAAACGTGTATCTCGAGAGGGCAATAGTAAAGGCCATAAAAGAACCAAAGAGCGTTAATGAATTGAGAAGGGAATTAAATATTCCCGAGTATCGAATAAGAAATATATTGACCAGGATGGTTAAAACGGGATTTGTTCAGAAAATAGAGACTAAACCGCTAAAATTCGTTTCATCCATGCCTCCTGAGGAATGAGTATAGTAATAAGCAAAGTTGATTATGCATTTATATCCTTATCCCCTCGCTTCTCACCCTCAAACCTTCGGAGAGCTTTCCCCGGTACCGGAAGTAAGGCTATAAGCAGTATCAAGGCTATAAGCAGTATCCAGGGATCCGTATACCATCCAACATTTATACCTGTGAATAGATCAATCCCGCAATAAAGAAG
>QMZJ01000096.1 GCA_003663115.1 Candidatus Altarchaeales archaeon
CTTTGATTTTTGTTATAACCCCGCTATTCTCTATTGCCCTAGCAAGTGTTACTGCATCAACACCACCTATGCTAATCTTTCTTAATTCCGATCTGAATTCATCACTCAGGGAATAAACCCCATGACGAGGTCTTTTAAGAATATTCCCTTTTATAAAGTTGCGTAATGCATCATTAACAGTTCCTTTAAGAATTCCAGATAATTCTATGATCTCCTTAGGGGTGAAGGTTACTACCTCCTTACTATGCACCAGAATGATATCCAGTATCTCCCTAAACCTTGCATCTAACCTTATATGTTTCTCCCTCTTAAGTCTGTCATAGAGATTTTCTATTCTCTGATCCAGAATTAGTTTGTTCCTTTCGGAATCATCTATGATTCCAGATTCATGTAACCTGTTAATAAATCTCTCACTTAGAAGATAACGATCCCTCACCGGCTTGATTAATACCTTTGCATCTACAAAATCGTGTAATGCATGATAAATACTTGTAGTTGGAAATCCAGATACCTCTGCAATCTTTTTAATACCGAAACGGTTTAACCCTTTATCCAGAATTAAATTCAGGATCTCTCTGAACGTCGGCTCTAATTTTGACCCATCACTCTTCCTAAATTCATCATAGACATGCTCCCTCTTCAAATCCAGAATCAGTCTATCCCTTGTGGAATCATCTACAATTTCAGACTCATGTAATTGCTTAATAAATTTTTCGCTCAATAGATAGCGATTATTAACAACCCTTGTCAATATCCCCATATTTACAGACTTACGAAATGCTTGCCTGATAGTCTCCATAGGAATTCCAGATAATTTCGCTATCCTCTCTACTCCAAAGCAATTCAATCTATTGTCTATGATGAAACTCAGAACATTCCTGTATGATGCTTCCAATCTTACTCCAGTATTTCTCTCAAATTCATCGTAGATGGATTCTATTTTCAGATCAGTGATAAGTTTCTTTCTCTTCTCCTCATTGATAATCTCAGATTTATATAATCTATCAATAAATTCCACACTCAGAAGATAATGGCCCTTTAAAAATCTTCCAGGTCTAACTAATACCCTCTTTTCCACTAACCTAAATAGTGCATTCCTAACGGTCCTTCCAGAAATCTCAGTAAGCTCTTCGATATCACCCGGACTGAAACGATTCAATCCAAATATCACAATAGTTCTTAGAATCTCTCTCTGAATGGATGAGGTTGTATAGGCATTAATGAATTCATCCAGTTTCTTGATTTGACCCCATAGCTCCATGAGTTCCTTCCGATGCTCTTTTATCCTTGAGATAGCATCCTTGACTCTCTTCTCACATTCCTTCTGGAATTCTCTGTAATATTTCATTAATACCTCGATCATCCACCTTTTCCATTCCGTCTTTACCTCCCGACTTCTTTCCTCTACAAGATTTGGGAATACCCATCTCCAGAGAAATTCGGGGGTGATTTCCTTTCTCAATTCTTCTACTGATAATTCCCTTTGTCTTTCTCTCAGGTTTCTTATCTGTTCTGGAGTTTGTATTGGAATCCCCCCGGGTTGTGGTCCTCCAAATCGTTGTGATTCTCTCAGTCTCATTGCCTTTTCGTCACACTCTCTGGCTTCTTGGAATTCTAATAGAATTTCATAACACTTAGCCATACGTTCATAAGTCTCAGATGCCGAATCTATATCTCCCAATTCCTCATACAGAGAAGCAGCCTTCTTATAGAATTCTATCGCTTTTCTTGGTTGCTCTGTCTTTTCATAACAATAAGCTGTTAGGGCATAGCTCTCCGCAGCATTTTCCTTCTTACCTAATTCTTCATATATTCTACCCGAAATTTCACCATATTCTGCAGATTTCTCAAACTCTCTCAATTCTCTGTAAATACTTCCCGATAGATGATAATTCCTGGCTTCATTCTCCTTATCCCCGAGTTCGCCAAAGATTCTTGCCAAGATTTCTGCACATTTTGCAGCTTCTCTGTCATCTCTCTGCTCAGATAATATTTTACCACGTTCCTTAAGTCTCTGAGTCATCCTCACAAGCCATTGGTCTATCTCCTCCCCGAATCTCTCTCTGACCTCTCTTCTCGTAGAGAAAATTATCTCAAATGCACCTAAGTTCTTTATTGGATCCTCCTCAATGGTTCTGGCCAATCTTCTGAACTGCTCCCTTGTCAGGACAAAGCCCTCTGGTTTTTCCTCACTCCTTTCTATCTCCTCTAACCCGGCCTTGATCACATCCTCTAATGTGTCATTATTGAATAATATCTCAGTAATCTTCGATTCCGGAACCCTTTTCTGTAATTCTGCAACGATGTCTATTGCCTTTTTACTCAGTTCCAACAATTTTTCTGTCTCTATACCTGAGAGGTTGTATTTTCTAGAAACCTCGGGTACATAGTGGTTCTCAAACCCATCCTTTATCTTTTCCCAAGTTACTCTACGAGTGTTCACATCATCTCTGTATGCATTTATCTCATCAATTAGGTACTGGTCTAGCGATAAGAGTCTCTTTCGTGGGCGCCATTTCCCCGTCAAATATTTATGCATAAGATACGCGCCATGTAGATCCTCATGAAGGATGATCCTTCTGCCAGGAAGTTCTGCCAATAAGCGTAGAGAAACCTTATCAAACGGATGCTTGAATTTTGTCGGATGAAAATTGATTCCGTAGAAAGAGGGGGGCTTTCCAAGTCTTGTAACGAGTCCCGCTCCCTTCACAACCCGGCATTTCTTTCTATTTATCCGTATCATTCTCCCTCGTTTGATTCCCTCTTCCAGAGAACATTTCCACATCTCCCTGAATTTCTCCTCTAATTCCTCCTTGGTCATCCCTATATAAACCTTTTCCCCATCCTTAGTTACACCGTAATACTCGCTCCATTTATCAAGGGGTATTAAAACAGTTCCAATCAATACGTCTGCCCCATACTTTTCCTTTACCTTTCTTTTCTGCTCTTTTAGATACCTTGCACCCTCTAGCATTTCTTGAGTAATCTCTGAAGTACCTATCTTTCTCGTTAACTCATTTAAAATCTCCACCAGCTTTTCTCTGTTTTCTGCCTTATCTAATCCAGAAAGAATTTCCTCTGCCTCATCCCTTGCTTTTATTATTTCTGGCCCTATCTTCGGGAGTTCTGCTTTTTCTGATGGTTTTTGTATCACTATACCCGTAAATATCTTCTCGGGTGGTTGTTCAATTCCATTCCTTATTCTTGAAATCTCAATCTCCTTCTTCTGTAATACCCTGAATCCAATCTTCTCGAGCATAGAGATCCATTTTTCAGGTGGAGAAACATTTTTCAGACAGGTTCCCCATACGAATAAGGTATCCAATACCTTTTGTTTTTCTTCTTCGCTGGGTGGATGCCTCTCCAACATCTCTCTTATTATGCGTATTCTCTCGGTCATACGTTTCATTACATAGTTTTCGGGATGATGGAATCTTAGAACGGCAATTCCACCCTCACGCAGGGTTTCATATATCTCCTTAAAGGCCTTTTCCGGATTCTCTAAATACTCGAATACAAATGCAGATACTATTACGCTTACCTCTCCTGGCTTAATTCCTCTGGGCAGGTATTTCCTCAATTCTTGTATATCCCCCACAACAGAATCGATACCTTTTCTATTTGCTTCCTCGACCGCGATCTTTGATATGTCGATATTCCACGCACGTCCTTTATGAATTTTCTGTTTCAGTCTCCAGAAGGGAACGGAAAAACTTCCCCCGATATTTAACCAGACATCCTCTTCTGAAGCATATTGCTTAAGAAATTCCACCCCAAAATCTCTTATTTCTGGATAGTCCCTTCCGAATTCTTCCTCCTGTCTTTCTTTACTATATGGGAAGAAACTAATCGTCTCTCCTCTTTTTATAGCAATTTTATGAACGTCATCCCAGTGTCTGACAAAGGGCATAGTGCCTAACTTAATCTCCGGGAGTCTTGCCCTCTCCTCAGATAGTGTCCTCTGAACCTTAGACAATTCCTCTTCATAGAATTCCCTATTTATCTCACCTCTTAAGAAATGATCCCAGATTTCATCCCTAATGTCACTCTCCAAGATCCATGCTGCTCTCGCTAACAGCTTACAGGCTTTCATGTAATCTGGGGGTCTCCTCTCAGCCCATTTCTTAGCATCCTCAATTATGGCCTTAGCCGACTTTTTTCTTATCTCCCTTTCCTCCGGAAGCCCTCTGAGTCTTTCCTCTACCTTTTCAATCCCTTTCTTACCCCCAAGATATGTATCGCCGTGAGGATAAAGTTCTAATTTTTCGGGACTGAGATATTCATCTATGGTCCAGACAATGGGTTCAACGCTCATTTCTCTTTCGCCCTCCTCCACCACAAGGTTCTTTATCACCAACCAATCTTTTCCAAGACTTATTCTCAGCCCAATATCTCGTAGAGAGTCTCCAAGCCCCTTCAAAAATTTCCTCATTAATCTCTCTCTCCCCTCATCATCAATTGCTTTCAGGCTAATGAGCTGTAGATCAAGGTCGTCTATGAATTTTGAGCTGAAGTTTATCTTTCCTGAACTTTGATAGAAGTAGGTGGGGCTTCCGGCTATTGCCAAAACCATCTCATATTTGTCTTCCAACTTCTTGACGACATCATAGAGAACATCCAATAGATTAAATTTCCCTTCTGGTGTTTCAATTTCCCATGCCCCTTTGCTGAGATTCTTTGGTAGTATGTATTTTATTTCCTCAATCTCCGGAAGCCCCGCCATTTCCTCTGCTGTTTCTTCGAGATGAATTTTCCTGAGGTTAGCCTTAATCTTGCTCTTATCCTCCGCCGTGAGGGTTTTACTCTCATCCACATAGGCGGAAAGTCCGCGAGTATTCAGAGATTCAAGTAAATCTTCTGGTGATATATAGTCATAATGATCAATTAAACCCCTTCTCTGGTCTTCAACTGGCTTACTCAGTAATTCGACCTTATAATCCTCTATTCCCCTTCCTTTTAATCCATCTATTGCCCTCTTAAGACCCTCATCATCTAGGTTTTTAATGATTAACTCCGCCTCTGTTTTATATTCCTCTA
>QMZJ01000097.1 GCA_003663115.1 Candidatus Altarchaeales archaeon
AGATATAACTCCTCTTTTTTAATTCTTTCATTAAGCCAATAATGGATCTTTTATCTATATTCAATTCCTCGGCAATTTCTTCCACGGTTTTCTTACCATCCATAAGCTTCATAACATTTGATGCGCGCGGAAACTTTAGGAGCCTTAATTTGTCAGTAAAACCGATACCCTTTAGCATTTTTGGCCTGGATTTAAGTACTTCCAGATCCTCCCCTGCTAACTCCTCTGCCTTCTTCCCGGCCTCTTGCTCTACAGGTAAATCCTTTATGGACTCTACAGGTAAATCCTTTATGGATTCTAGTTTTTTCCATTTCTCCTCTAACCTTGCCCATTCCTCATTGAGTTTTCCTAGTTCCTCTCTCCATTTCTCTATCGATTCCTCCTCCTCTTTCTTCCTCTCCTCCTCAACTACTACCCTTTCCACCCCAAGGCGATCTAACGGTATAGCGCGTCTGAACAGTATCCTCTCGTTTGAATCGATGGCAAGAGACATCTCAATTTCACTGAATTTATAGACATCAACATCGCCTATTGATTTAGATGCTTTATTTTTTATTTCCTCGAGAGCCCTTTCTCCATATGAGCTTATACTCTTATCCAGGTCATCAAGAGAAACACCCAGAATATTCCCATCATCTATTAGCATGTCTCCCCTGTACAACCTGCCTTCAAACTTCATAAAAATACGGATAACCCCCCTAAAGTCTTCAGGCAATTTCTTATAAACCGCTTCAAGATTAGCTATCTTCTCAGATATGATGCGTTCCCCCCTAGGCAAATCCATTTTTGATGTTATTTCATCAATTCCTTTGTTGCATTTGCTACCTTTATAATCTCCATAAGAACTAGACCTAGGTTCGCCTCGGGTCTTACTAAAGCAACTAATGCCGCTGTTGGTCCAGCATCTATAGCAACCAGTTTACAGTCCTCGGCCTCAGATATAACCCTTTTAACTGCACCTTTTCTCAGTTCAGATACCGCGGTCTCTGCTGCACCATACATCGTTGCCGACATTGCTGCAAAGGTTTCGGCATTAACATCTCTGGGCAATCGAGAAGCAACAAGTAAACCATCCCTAGTTGTTATAGCCGCACCATCTATATCCCCAACATTCTCAAGTTCTTTCAACAGATCTGTAAGTTCTTCTTTCTTTGATTTTGGCATTTCATCACCTCGTGTTAAATTAAACAATTTTATTAAATAATGCGTCGAGAACCTCATGGACCTGCTCTTCTTTCAATTTTGCTGGTTCACCTTCCTTCACCTTTGAAAGGTCTTCCGCGGTTACTTGAATGATAGGTATTTCAGCAGGTAAACTCATCTTTTCTCTAATTTCGTCTGGACTCATTGCACCCTCGAGATCTGCTTTATTCGCAGCTATCACAACGGGTAAACCAACACTCTTTGATTTCTCCAGCATCGTCTTTACCCGGATCAGGCTCTGAGGGTTTGTTGAATCTACCATGGCTATAACACCCAGAGATTCACCACCCAGGAGCTCCAGAATTGGATCAAATCTTTCCTGGCCGGGTGTACCAAACAGATCCACTGAAAAACCAGCATAATCCACATGTCCGTGATCTAACGCAATAGTTGTTCCCACCCTATCTACCGAAACCGCTCTCGTGGAGGCCGAATGGACGAAAGAGCTTTTCCCGGAATTATACGCACCGGTTACCAAGATCTTTGGAATATAAACCTTCACCCCCCCTGGGGCCGCGATCTTAAAGGGTACAGAAATGCCTTTCTTGGTTTTTCCATCCCAATTAACCTTAGAGACGATGAAAAATTCCCTCAGAATAACCTTTTCTTCTATCGCCTTTAGTTGTACAATAGCGTCAGAGATTAGCCTCAATTTATTTAAAATCTTTTTATCATATTGCCACTCGGTAAATAAGAAAATACCTGTCGCATTCTTCTCTTTAAATATCTCTTTCCATTCCCTCAGCTCATCTATAGAGTTATCACCACAATGGTCTATCATCGTAGATAATGAATCATAGATCACAAGGGTATGGCCGGGTCCAGTAAAATCAAATACATTATCTAGAGTCTTTGTGATCTCTTTTGGATCTCTCGAATTCTTGACAGAAAATCTTTCCTCGGACTTGGCATTTATCAAACTACTATATGCATCGAGGAAGAAAATTTTTTCATTCTCCTTGTAGGGTTTAATGCTCCAGCCATAATGCTCGATCTCATTCTCAACTGCACTGGACATCTTTGACTGGTTTATATATATGCAGGTATCTCCAGATTCGAGCCTTTCCATAAGAGCCTGATACGCAAAGGGTGCATTTTCGATCCCGGGGTACGCCCACAAGATTGTAATTGTATAGGGTCTTAAACCACCATTTAGGAATTCATCCAGGCGGGGGATACTGGTAGCATATGTTTTCATTTTTTATCACCGTTATTCTATTTTAATTTTCTAATATTAATTAATACGGGATGGTATAAAACTATTTCTATTTTACTATAAAATCGTTTTGGTTTCTGTTTCTCAAGTTTCTAAAGTGTTCATAACCCCTCCTCTTTATGGCGAATTCCCTCCCGGAATCAATTCCGAGTATATCTTTCTCCTCGGTGATACTTCCTATCCTTGTTGCCTCTATGTTTTTTTCGATGACCCTGAGACTATCCTCCGATACGGTGAATAGTAACTCATAATCTCCGCCGCCGTAGAGGGCATAGTCCATCAGATTTAGATTCATATCCTCTGATAATTTAATGGCCGTTTTTTCCACCGGTATCCTGTTAATATCCAATCTAACCCCCACATTACTTCTATCGGCTATGTCATAGATGCTCAATGAAAGACTGTCTGAGATATCGGTCATTGCGGATACACTCCTGCTTAAAAGAATGCCCTCCTCGACCCTTGGCTCCGGCTCAAGAGCCTTCTTTATAATTTTTTTATCGCACTCTAATTTTCTGATTATGAGGTCTGTTGCCATTGCGGCAGATCCCAGCGTTCCAGTAACGGCCAGTACATCACCGGGTTTGGCCCCCGAGCGCAGAACTGGCTTTTTTGCGAGACCAATTGCGGTGCCCGCTAACGTTAACTTGTTTGCATACTTTGTATCCCCACCAACATACTCTGCACCATATTTTTTACACTGTTTATCTGCCGATTTTATGATAGACTGAAAATTTTCAAATTCTTCATCTGGGCCGCCATAGGCAAGTAGAAATGCGAGAGGTTTAGCCCCCATCGCCGCTAAATCGCTGAAATTTACCGTAACGATAAATTTTCCTACCTGTTCCCAACTCATTACTGGCAGGATATGGGTCTCTGAGTAGATCATATCTGTAGTTAAAACGAGGTATTCATCACTAATCCTTATGCATGCTGCGTCGTCCCCTATGTCCAGAAACTCGCTCAGCCTTCTGATTATCTCCTTTTCACCCAGGTCTGTAAGTTTCATCTTTTCTATTCTATTATTTAATTTCCAAACCGTAATTTTATAGGAATAAAGGATGAAATCTAAGTGGAAGAAGGGAAAAACTCATCCCCTTCAGGATATAATACAGGAAGTGAGAAAAGTCTTTATAAATATGGGTTTTGATGAGGTCGAAAACCAGATATTCATTCCAGAGGGCGATGTCTATAAACAATATGGTTCAGAGGCCCCGGTTATATTGGATAGATGCTATTACCTGGCCGGTTTGCCGAGGCCAGATATTGGTCTCGGAAAGAAACAGATAGCTGCCATAGAGAATATCCACCCGGGGTTTGATTTCGATGAGTTCAAAAAAATCTTAAGAGGATATAGAGAGGGTTCTGTGGAGGGCGATGATCTGGCAGAGGAGATGGTTAACAGGCTGGGGATAGGTATGGATAAGGCTCTAAGGATTATAGACCTGATCCCGGAGTTTAGATCCATAACGCCAATACCAAGCAGGATAACACTGCGTTCTCACATGACGGCCGCCTGGTTTCCAACGCTCCGAGCAATGCAGGATACCCATGAATTACCCCTCAGATTGTTTTCGATTGGGCTCAGATTCAGAAGAGAGCAGAGGGTAGATTCAACGCACTTGAGAGTACATTACGGCGCATCATGTGTCGTTATGGATGATGGATTCGACATAGATGATGGAAAGAAATTAAGCGACAAAATCCTTGGAGATCTGGGGTTCAGAAACATAAGATTTGCGAGAAAGAAGGCAACATCCAATTACTATGAGAAAGATACGGAATTCGAGATCTATTCCAATGATCTCGAGATAGCAGATTGTGGTATGTACTCCAGGGTATCGCTCTCAAATTATGATATAGGACACCCCGTATTTAATCTGGGTTTTGGTCTCGAGAGGATCCTGATGATAAGGAGCAGGAAAGAGGATATACGTGAGATACTCTACCCACAATTTTACAAGCCATTGGAGCTGAGTGATGAGGAGATTGCCAGACAGGTGAAGATCAAAATTAAACCGAAGACAGAGGAGGGTAAGGAACTTGTCAAGCTCTTGGTAAGGGAGGCTAAACGATACTCCGATGAGAGATCCCCGTGCAGGTTCCGCGTCTACAGCGGAAAACTCTTGGGCAGGAAGGTTGACATAGACCTTGTTGAGCGGGAGAGGAATACGAAACTTCTCGGTCCGGCAGCCTTGAATGAGATCTATGTTTATGATGGCAATATCTATGGCGTTCCCTCAGATGTGGGAAAGTTTGCCAAGGAGCTTACTGGTGTGAAGGAGAGGGGAATCAAGGTGGACTTCTCCTATATTGATGCCGTCATGAATCTTTTTGTGGCAAATGTAGAGAATTTAATTATGGGTGGGGATAAGGCAATGGGTGAGACATCAGCAGTGGTGGTTTCATACGCTCCGAATGGGAAGATAAGGGGTTACATGCAGATTAAGATGGCGAAAACCCCGGCGGATTTAAACATAAAGATAGGGAGTATTGTAAGGAGATTTATTACCTCCAAAAACAAAGGGATATATATAAGGGGTCCCGTCTTCACTGCATTGGAGGTAATCGTAGATTAATTTTATATATCTGATATCTATATATTTAGGTATATAT
>QMZJ01000098.1 GCA_003663115.1 Candidatus Altarchaeales archaeon
CATAAAGGGCGGAGTTAAACTTAAACATGCTGATTCAAAAAATAAAAAAGGAGGTGCAAGCGCAAGGTAAGGGATACAGGAATTCCTCCGTGACCTGAAGCAGTACGAGAAAGTGCTATGCACTTTCTGTGCGCAAATTGGTAGACAATTTGCTGTATCCTTGCGTGTTTGTAATGGAAAGGTGTCCGGGTTGTGGCAGTAAAAGAATAATAAGCGATTATGTTCATGGGGAGTTGTTTTGCGGAGACTGCGGTCTTGTAATAGAGGAGAAGCTCTTTGATTTTGGTCCCGAGTGGAGGGCATTTGACAGGGAGGATATCGATAAAAGAGCAAGAACCGGGGGTTTGCTTAGATACGGAAAATTGACCAAGGGTTTGACCACAGAGATCGATAGATATGATAGAGATATAAAGGGGAAGGCGATCCCAGTGGAGAAAAAGGCAGAATGGTATAGATTAAGAAAGTGGCAAAAACGATCCAGAATGGCAACCTCTCTACAGAGAAATTTATCCATCGCGCTGCCCGAACTGGATAGGATGTGCTCGTATCTGAAGATATCCACCAATATAAAGGAAGAGTGCGCGAGATTATATAGAAAAGCCGCTGGGAGGGGTTTGGTCAAGGGCAGATCAATAGAGAGCATGGTTGCCGCAGTAATTTACATAATAACAAGACAGCACCACTCTCCCATAACCCTAGAGGAGTTGGAAGAGGTTTCCGGGAAGACGAAAAAGGACATTGGAAAAAGCTACAGAAAGATAGCTCAAGGATTTAATCTGAAGATACCAACCGCTGGGGCCATAGATTATATACCGAGATTGGCTATTAAACTGAATGCCTCCGGGAAGACCCTTGCCAAGGCAACGGAGATCGTGAAAAAAGCCACAGAGCTAAGTATCGTCTCTGGAAAAGTGCCGATAAGCGTTGCGGCGGCAGCGGTATATCTTGCGGGTCATATCTTGAATGATGAGAATATACCAAAAAAGATTGAAGGATTTATGGGAACTACAAAGTCAACTATTCAGGAGAGATATGATGACCTGAAAAAATACGTTCTGGAGGGAGAGAATGAGAGATATAATGAAAAAAGACCTGATAACGATAGATAAGGACCAAAATATCGGGGACGCGCTGAGATTGATGAAAGAAAAGGATATATCCAGATTGCTGGTAACGGAGGACAAGAAGATAATTGGGATCATAACCGAGGAAGATATTACAAATAGACTTGTAACCGGGCGGGAGAGAAAGCTAAAGGCATCCCATATACATATCTCTTCGGCGATGACAAAGGATCTTAAGCTCATTCCAATAGATTCTGAGATAAAGGATGCCGCAAAAATTATGCTGGAGAATAGATTTTCATCATTACCCGTTATAGATGATTCGAAAATTGTTGGATTAATAACTAAGACCGATCTGGTAAAGAGCCTAAAGAACTCGAAAAGATCAATCAGGGAGTTCTATACGAAGGATCCGGTACTCGTAAATCCAGCAGACACAATAGTCTCTGCCAGAAAAGTGATGCTGGAACATAATATCCACAGACTTCTCGTAACAGATAGGGGTCTGCTGACGGGAATTTTGACGGAGAGAGACCTCGCCAGAGGCCTAAAGACCTTTAGAAAGGCGCTGGATAAGAGCCCACACCCGGATATCCGGGGTTTGAGGGTAGAACACGTAATGACCAGAGAGCCCGTAACAATCAAACCAGAGACAACCGTTGGGAGAGCAGTAGAGATAATGCTAAAAAAGGGTATATCGGGCATCCCCATAATCACAAAGGACTTTGGAATCTTAACAAAAACAGATCTCATAAGAGGAATTGCGGATGGCAGACTGCCCTGATCAGGTTTTTTCCGCCACCTCTGTGGAATAGAAAAATGAGATATAAATCAATCAACTATTCTTGCTCTTTCCCGTCTGGTCTATTATTCTTTTCTGCTCACTGCTCCACTTCCTGTTCTTTGTCCTTTTCAGCCATTCAGTGTATCTGTCGATGAATTCTAGTCTGTCCCTGAAATTCTCCTCTTTGAGTTTCTCCAGCTCTTTCAAATCTATACGGGGGGTCTTCATTTTAGGTATCTCTCAAATTATCCTTTTCGCTACCAAGGAACAGCTTGAACGGAATTTGCAGCTCTATGGGAGACATATATAAAATCTGCTCATTCAAAATGACCCTTTTCCTATTCCTGAGGGTCCATGCATCCAGTTCCACTTTTGGGAATTTTATTTCTATATTGGGTATGAATTCATTCTTTCGTGAAAATCGTATTGAATGACCCGCCAGTAGATAATCTTTATAGGCATCATTCTTGTCCTTGGTAATAATGCATTCAAACTTTTTGGAGAGCTCATTCCATAAGGTGTTAAATAGTGATTGGTCTATCCTTTCAACAATAATATCGATATCCTCAGAGCTTCTGCTTCTTCCGAAGAGAATAGAAACATAGCCCGAAACCAGCACATATTCTATATCAAACCCTTCCAGAGCCCTTACAAAATCAAAAACAAGCATGTCAAGGTTGTTCAACTCTTTTTCAAATTCTATTTTTTCTTTTGTGATCTTGATTTCCATTTCTCTTTATTAATACATTCTCTGACATTCCTAAAAATTGAAATAATCCTGCTCAGGTTTAACATGAGTTCGTCGGGATGCGAAGGATTCGAATGCGTTTGGATGCCGATTGTGGCTGTGGTGGTGTTTTGGGTTTGGGTATGGTGGGAATACAGAAGACGGAGATATTCCAAGAAAGATGGGATCAGGTTTTTTCCGCCATCCTGTAGAATAGGGTTTAACACGGGTTCGTTGATTTGATAGAAAAGGTGGAGACAGAACTCAAGAGTAGAATAATCACTTCAGTAGAATTTTAAGGAGCGAACCCAAAATGGCGCCGACACAATCTAAAAAGGCATCAAGAACGCTTGCCGTCCTCCCCGGAACAAAGAGTTGATGAATTTCGTCTGTAATCCCGTAGATCGTCGCTATCATAATTGCCCAGAATATCGTCCATCTCTGCATTTTTTCATTCTTGGTTTTTATGGCCACTGAGAGCAGAAAACCGAGAATTGCATATTCTATGATGTGCTCAATAACGGGTGCATAGAATTTCAGGGGTAATGGCTGGGGTGGATAGGGAATGGAGGAGAGAAAAAATATAATTAACATATACATCAGTGTAATACCCCATGTTACCTTCGAGTTTTTTTCAAGCCAGTAAATTACATAGTTCATTCTCTATAACGGTTTATCCTGAGCCATACCTTGAGGGCACCTTGTGGGTCGTGAACTCTCTCATAATTCTCTCAACGGATTCTGAGATATCCTCCCTCACATTCTTAGCTGCACGCTTTATTGCCTCCATCTGATCCCTATGTATCAGAATATTTAGAAAGCGTGAATCGGAAACCAGTATGCCTTCATCCACTGTCCTGATCGTTAAGCCAGAGGCATCTGCGTAGATACCATCTTCACCACCATCCAGATATGACTTAAATATGCTCCAGGGTATTGTGACACTGCGATTGATATCCAGCTGATGTAATGTCACATCAGTCAATCTTTTTTCCAGATCCGCGGTATACTCAAAATTTATCTCAACCTTATAGGTTGTTTTCCAGTTTTTATAGCCTCTTCTGAAGATAAGCGAATTCATTTAAGCCAACCACCCCTTACACAACATGATTATGGACAGGGCTCTGCCACCCTTACCAATTTGGAAGCGAGGATTATGTCCCTGGAAGTTATGGTTTTTCTTCCATCGCTATTTGCAATTTTCTGGGCGCTTTCAGTCAATCTCTTTATAGTGAGTTCTGCCTCATCCGCCACCCTCTTAACTGCATCGATAGAAATCCTGTCCGCACCGGCATTTCTCATAACCCTCTCCACGGGGGCCAGTGGTAATTCGGCCATTTTCATCCAATTCAACCGTAAATTATATTCTAAATGTAAATATAAAAAGCCCAAATTCCCGAGCCCTAAGAGTTTAGGTAATATGTTATACCAGTGCTGTCTATCACTTCTTGGGATTATTGAAGATGCCTTCTTTTAATTAATTTCGTTGTGATCTCCACCAAAGGGTGTTGAGTATAATCCATAATTTTGATATCCCTCAATGTTATCAGATTCTTTTCTCTGGCAGATTTTTCCATCCCAAGTTCGACATCTCTGTCCATCTCCAGAACATGCGCCGCCAGCTCATCTATATCTAGGTTCAGAGCCGCAACAGCCCTGTGATGTCCATCCACCAGCACATAGTAGTTCCTCTTTTTTATCACAATTAGTGGTTCTGCGAGTCCCTTTTTTAGTTCATATTCTCTGCCTTCCAATTCGTCCGCATATATCCTGTCCTGTGTTGGATGTAACTTATCTATCGGTACGGGATATTTCTTAACTGTAACTCTGATGCCATACTCTGACTCAAGGAGATTCTTGACCATATCAACCTTCCTCGGTGTTGCCCTCTCTATATGGGATCTAAGTATGTCAGTGTTTGTTATAATACCAACCAATCTCCCCTTCTCATCAATTACTGGTAATTTTTTCAGACCATTCCTGAACATGATCCTCGCGGCATCATCTAAGTTCAGGTCTGGACGCGCAACAATGAGCTTTCTCCTCGTTATATCCTTTATTGGCTTGTCCGGAGTGTTATAATTCCTCAGCAGATCCTTTGCCGTTATGACACCAACCAGGTTACTATTCCTCGTTACCGGAAAATTTTGATGTTTGGATTTGAGAAGGATCTCGATTGCCTCTTTCACCGTCAGATTATACGAGAGATAATCTACCTCCCTCGTCATATAATCCTTAACCTTAACCTTCGCTGTCATGGTAGTATATTGGAATGAGATTATATCTATCGAATTAGGTATTTATTCCTGGACTCAGATAAATTACTAAATCCATTATCTGTCAGAATAAAAATGGATGAGATACGGAGAAGAGTAGACAGGATAATAATGTACTTGAGCTACTATTTGGAGCTCTACTTAGACTACATAAGAGATTACTGCA
>QMZJ01000099.1 GCA_003663115.1 Candidatus Altarchaeales archaeon
AGAGGATTTCTTCCATCTTATTCTTCGTACCAGACTGGACGATTCTCTGAGCCTGCATTCTCTATGAACCTCCAAGGGGATCGCGGTTGATGGTAGATATTTTCTTTCTCTGTCTCGCGGTAGAGACTAAGGAATTCCAGGCGAATGCGATCCTCTCAAGATAGTTAGTGAACGTTAGGGATTCGGAAAGGATAAGTGAACGACCACTCTTTAATCTTCCCTCAAGCTCTCTCTCCCGCTTGATAAGACCAAATCGGACAAGTTTCGGGATTATTTTATTCTCGAGGGTTGACCTCGAGTACCTTTTCTCCCTTAGGAATTCAGAGATCTCCCTCTTTGTTATGGCGTCCTTCTCGAGCACAAGCCTCAGGAAGTCCGATGCAACTTTAAAGTATGTTGGCTGATACCTTCTGGGGAAAATAAAGTCAGTCACATCCTCCACCCCCCAGATCACTGTCTTATCCAAACCGCCCTTCTCCCGGATCTCCTTTCCATAATGCCTGGGGATCCACATGCTTTCATCTGCCGGTATCCCCCTCGTTGGGGGGAGCTTTGGATCCGGATTTCCCGGTTTTTTCCTGTTGGTAACTGCCATTTTATAGCTCTATATCCTCTACCGCGCTGAGAAATTGATCCGCATGCTTCTTTTCGATTATCAGCGGAGGTAGAACCCTTACCGTATTCCCGGAATATATCGTGAGGATCCCCTTCTCGATCAGATCCAGAACGGATCTTTTTCCATCTGACACATCAATTCCGATCATCAGGCCCTTCCCCCTAACACTTAAATTTCTCTCTCTCAATTCCCTTAGGAGGTAGCTTCCGAGTCTTTCGGAATTTTTCACGAGTTTTTTCTCCATTATCACCCTAACAACGGTCTTTGCGACCGCACACGCCAGTGGGTTGCCTATGAAGGTTCCTCCGTGTTCACCGGGCTCGAAATCATTACAGCTAAAGAGAGTCGCCCCTATCGGAAAACCCCCACCCAGGCCCTTGGCCAGACAGAGGATATCTGGCTCGATTCCCGAGTGTTGAAAGGCAAACATCTTTCCCGTCCTTCCAAAACCGGTTTGAATCTCATCCAAGATTAATAGAACTTCTCTCTCCTCTGTCAGTTCGCGAACCTCTTTCAAATAATTATCATCCGGGATAATAACACCGGACTCACCCTGAATCGGCTCTACGATAACTGCGGCGGTTTTATCCGTAATCGACCTCTCCAACGCATCTACATCATTGTATTCCACGAACTTCATTTCGGGCACGAGGGGTAGAAATGGTTTTCTGTATCTCTCGCCCCACGTTAGACTTAGAGCTCCTAGGGTTCTGCCGTGGAAGGCATTCTTCATTGCTATTATCTCCCTCTTTCCAGTGGTTTTTCTCGCCAGTTTGATTGCAGTTTCTACCGCCCCTGTACCATCATTTGTTATAAATGCCCTCTTTAAACCGGTAATCTTCACCAGTAACTGAGCCAATTCTAATTGGGGTATAGTATAGAACCAATTTGATGTATGTATCAGGATTTTAGATTGCTCCCTTATCGTTTTAACAACCTCCGGATGACAATGGCCCAACGAATTTACAGCGATCCCGGCAAACATATCGAGGTATCTTTTATCATTTACATCATAGAGATACATTCCTTTTCCCTTTTTTATCGCCACCGGAAGCCTATTGAATGTATTGGCATATACCATTGACTCAAGTTTTTGTATCTCATTAAGATCCATTTTATCTTAAATTTGTCCTGTTCTATGTTGCAATCTTTCATAATATCTATACATATGCATTGAAGAAATTTCCGGTCTCTGACCTGGTGACAGATGGGCTCATGGAGGGATCTCCACCATTAGTTTGCGTGGTTACCATCAAATGTAGCAATGGTTCTCTATAGAATCTCTTCAAGGGTTTGTAGATTAAACTTAGTGCCTGAACATCCATTTTTTATTAGTGGCACCGCCTGATAGGAAATTTCATATCTACTCAATAATTTTATACCAAGTTGTATCTCCTCGGCACAGGCAACGCCAACTATTCCATCATAATGGTTTTTCCCTAAAATCTTTGATATACAGGAACCACCTGGAAGTACATATACATCATATCCCTCCTCCTCGCCGATTCTACTTGCCTTATTTATAAGACAGTCATCAGAACAGTGCTGGCAGATATAGGAGGATAGCTCTGGAATAAATCTTGCCTTACACCTGCTGTCCATGTATTTCCTTGAACAGTGTGAAAGAAATAAGGCTCTATTATTGGTTCTTTCAAACCTCTCCCTCTCGGCTAAATTCTTTGTATATACCACCATTAGATCCTCTATAATCCTTAATGCGTCAGAAACGGGAAGCCCAGTTAACTCCTGAATTTTAAATGTTTTAACCAACTTCTCCGCCACATTTCCAATCTTTCTATGAACATTCCTTTTATCAGAGAATTTTGCAATCTCCGTGAATAAAGACTGAGATACCCTTGTAAGGTCGAAATTGAAGTTGTATGCCATATCTATACATATTGAATTTCAGCTATAAATTCTTTGATTATATTTACAGCCCTCTCTAATTCCTCTTCACTTGCAGAGCCATAACTTATCCTTACACATCCCCTGCCAGAAGAGCCGAATGAGCTTCCGGGAATTACTCCAACGCCGTTCTCCATAAGTCCATCTGCAAGCTTTAGATCATCCCCCCCGAAAAAGGGAAAGACATAAAATGCCCCGGAGGGCTTTACGAGGATAGCGTTAGTGTCTTTCATTCCCTTCATTATATGATCTCTTCGCTCTTTTAGTTCTTCGACCATCTCCTCCACATCTCTCCTGGCATCCGCCGTAAAGGCAGCAACTGCCCCGTATTGTACAAATGAAACGGCACACGACACCGTTTGTGATTGGATGAGGTTCATCTTGTCAATTATCTCTCTATTCTGTGATGCAGCATAACCCAGTCTCCAGCCGGTCATCGAGAACTCCTTCGAGAAGCCATTCACGGTTATCGTATTTTCATATATACTCCCCGGGCTGAAGTGTTTTCCTTCATAGATGATCTTCTCATATATCTCATCCGAGAGTATGAATGCATTCTTCCTCTCGGCAATATCAACGATCTTCCTTATTATCTTCTCGGGATAAACCGCCCCGGTCGGATTATTCGGAGAATTTATAAAGATAAGCCTTGGGTTCGAATTTTCCAGGACGGAGAGGAAGTCATCATCGGGAATGAAGCCATTCTCTGCCTTCAGCGGGATCCACCTGACACTTCCCTCCGCCAGTTTTACTATTGACTCATAACTGACCCATGAGGGTTTCGGTATCGCAACAATATCTCTCTTCTGGACAATGCTCATTACGGCCTCAAATATTATCTGCTTTGCCCCCGTACTTATCAGGATATTCTCCAAATCTAAATTCTGGATCCCATTCTCCCTCTCCAATTTTTTTGCTATGCATTCCCTGAGCTCGGGAATCCCCTTTGTTGGGGTGTAATGAACCTTTCCTTCATCTATCGCTTTTTTTGTTTTTTCCTTTATAACAGAGGGCGTATCAAAATCTGTCCTCCCTATCGTCAGATTTATGACCTTATTCTTCTTTGCAAGGGCCGAGTATCTAAATGTTGCCGATTCCCCCACCTCTTTAAGCCTGGATGCGAATCTCATTTTGCGAATTTTATAAGTCTATCTACTAATTAATATATTTCGGTCGATTTAAATGAATTTCAAACTCGAGATCGGGGGGTGGATCCGGGATCTTGCCGAGGTGGCGATAGCGCTGACCATAATTATTGGTCTATCAAAATTGCTATTGGGTGCGCATATGCTCGTCCCCCTGGTTGCCGTTACATCGTCGAGCATGTTACATACGAGCAATGAGTGGCAGAATTGGCTTATATCCCACAACATCTCGGAAGAGGAACTAAAGGGTTTCCCCATGAAGGGGGGCTTTGCGAGGGGGGACATGATCCTAACGATAACCCCCAATAACAAAGGGGTGATTCATCCCTTCTTCTCCGATACAAAGATCGGTGACGTCATAATATATAAAAGGGATAAACTGCACAGGGGCAAAGCACCACCCATTATCCATAGAGTTGTTGGCGTGGTATGGGTTGAGGAATGGAGAATCAAGGATATCGATGGAACCCTGGATTGCCTAACAGAGAGAGATTTTGAGGACAGATACATCCCGTACGTAAAAAATTGCGTTCATGGATTCAGCTGTCCCTATACAGATTTTCCAGAGACCGGGAGCTTTAGATTCTACATTACGAAGGGCGACAACAATCCGGGTAGCGATCAGTGTCTTAATCTCGCCCTCCCGGTAACGGACGCTCAGTTAACAGCAAGGGGATGGATAGTGATTCCGTACGTGGGCTGGCTTAAACTGGCTCTGAATTTCCTTCTGGGTCTATGATCTACAATAGTCATCCCAGATCCTCGCCATCTTGGCCAGGGATTCTGAGAATCTATCCGTGAGATGGAGCTCATGTTTTCTCAGATTTTTGTTATAGACCTTCTCTATCATCCCGGCCATCCTTAATCTTTTCAACATGTTATGATATCGGCTCTGCGTCAATCCTTTTCTGATGCAATAGCTATCCCATTCCTCCACCTTGTACGGGGATTCTGATCTCCCCCACCCCTTCACGTGGTTCAGGAATTCCTTAGCTATGGGAGCCAGTTTCGGGTCTTTCCAGAATACCCGAGTCAAGAGCTCATCCATGTTTTTGGGGGGTTCGCGTGAGATTCTTATATCCACACCCCTTCTCTCAGTTTTTAATTTCATATTTTATATAATATGCAATAATAAAAATAAATAAAAAAAAACAGATCAAATATACTTTTATTATTTTATATAACATAAAATAGTAAATAAAATCAATCCCCGAGAACCGCATAGATATCAGAGACTCTGGCATCGGTTCTGACCCCGAGAGCCGAGAAGTGCGTTCTTGTCGCCATAAATCCCTCATTCCTTAGTCTCTCCATTATTTCCGGCATGGATATAGCTGTAGTACTCATC
>QMZJ01000100.1 GCA_003663115.1 Candidatus Altarchaeales archaeon
AAAGAAAACGTTGACGAAAAGAAGGGAATTTGTTCGCTACACTCACAAATTCAACAAAACGAACAAGAATGAGAACTGTAATCCTGCGTCTCGGTCACAGGCAACCTTTTCTTGGAAAGAAAAATGAGAACTGTAATCCTGCGTCTCGGTCACAGGTATATAAGGGATAAGAGAATTAGTACGCATATCGGTTTAGTTGCGCGAGCATTTGGCGCCGATGAACTTCTGATGGATATCCAGGACCCATTGGTCGAGAGAAGCATAAACAGGGTTGTTGAGGAGTGGGGAGATGGTTTTGAGATAGGTATCATAAAGGACTGGAAGAGCTATGTAAAGAATTTTAATGGGGACAGGATTCATCTTACGATGTATGGGATAAATATCAATGAATGCATTGATAAGATAAAAAAATCTACAAGGGACAAATTGATCATAATAGGGGGTAAAAAGGTGCCATCAGATGTCTATTCCCTGGTTGACTATAACGTCGCTATCGGGAACCAGCCCCACTCAGAGGTCGCCGCCCTGGCCGTATTTCTCGACCGGCTTCTGGAGGGCAGAGAGCTCGATAGGGAATTTAAGGGTAAAAAGAGGATAATCCCGCAGGAGCATGGCAAGAGGCTTGTGGAGGATTCCTGAAATCCAGTCGAGGTCTACTTTTTGACACTCAGAATGTTCTCGTGAATCCCCTTTAAGTAGACTACAGCATAACCCCAGGCGATTGGAAGCCATAGGGGTATTCCCAGGAATGAAGGATTTGAATAGCTCCATGCCCCAGAATATATGCAGATTACCTCTACCACGGGGCCGAAGATTGCCCCCATAATAAAAAGCAACAGTTCATTCTTTTCTCTGTGCCAGATACAAAGTGCAATTGAACAGACCAATAGAGAGACGACAAAGAGGAGTGCGTCATCTGACCATAAAAAAGCTATTAGAAAGACACAGAATATAACAAAAATAGTCTCATATAAGATATTGATCTCGGTTTTCATTTCCTACCACAATATGAAGTACAGCTACTGCTCTGGAGCCAGTTATTCTGCCACTGAACTTCCATGCCCTGAGTCTCTCATGATATATACCTTATCCTGTAATAATTTAATGATGGACAAAAATAACGCCGTGTTGGTCCTGGAGGATGGGACCGTGGTTAGAGGCAGGGGGTTTGGCGCAAAGACCCAGGCAGAGGGTGAATTGGTTTTTAATACATCGATGGGGGGCTATCAGGAAGCACTGACCGATCCCTCCTACAAGTACCAGATCCTGATGATGACCTACCCATTGATTGGAAACTACGGGGTGAATGACGAGGACTTCGAGTCGGACAGGATACAGGTAGAGGGTTTCGTCGTAAGGGAATTAACCGAAAAACCAAGTCACAGTAAATCGAAAAAAACGCTGGACGAATTTCTTAAAGAATATGAAACCCCCGGAATTCAGGGTGTTGACACGAGGTTTTTAACGAGAAAGATTCGAATTCACGGTGTGATGAACGGGATCCTGAAGTACCCATACGAGGAAGAAGAGATAGAGGATCTGAAAGAAAGAGCAAGGAATCTGAGGGATATCTCCGACCTCGATCTCGTGGATCTGGTATCGATAAAAAGACCAAAGAGATACGATGTTAACGGCAAAAAGACCGTTGTTCTGGTGGACTGCGGGGTAAAGCTCAGTATAATAAAATTTTTGTTGGACAGAAAGATCAACGTAATTCGGATTCCTGCTAAAACATCCATAGATAAAATTCTGGAATACGAACCCGATGGTATTTTAATCTCCAATGGCCCAGGGGATCCCGAAAAAGCCGAGTATGTGGTCGAAACCGTAAAAAGATTAATCTTCGAGGAAATTCCGATCTTTGGCATCTGTCTGGGTCTTCAGATAATAGCCTTGGCCTCTGGGGCAAAAACATACAAACTGAAATTTGGTCACAGGGGTTCGAACCACCCGGTGAAGGATCTAGAGACGGGGAGAGCCCATATCACCTCCCAGAATCACGGATTTGCGGTTGATGCGGATTCCGTACCGGAGGAAATTGAGATCTCACACATAAGCCTGAACGATCACAGCGTTGAGGGAATCAGGTATAAAGAACTCCCCATCAGAGCGGTTCAGTACCATCCAGAGGCTCATCCGGGGCCCTGGTACAACTACTACATCTTCGATGAGTTCGCGGATATGATGAAATAAAATGATCGAGATTGGAATCCTCTCTCTTCAGGGCGATGTTTCCGAGCACGTTTTTGCTATTAAGAGCGCAATGAAGAAAATGGCTTTGAGCGGAGAGGTCGTTGAGGTCAAGACAAGAGATCAGCTTAAAGCTCTTAACGGGTTAATTATCCCGGGAGGGGAGAGTACCACTCAGAGCAAGTTAATCTCAAAGTATGGACTGAATACAGAGATAAAAAAATTGGCAGATGAAATTCCGATCATGGGAACCTGCGCTGGTTTGATACTATTGGGAAAAGGTAATAGAAATTCATTGGGATTAATGGACATAAAGGTGAAGAGGAATGCCTTCGGCAGACAGAGAGAGAGCTTTGAAACAGATCTGAGAATTCCGAAACTGGGAAAAGAACCGTATCACGCCATTTTTATCCGGGCGCCGGTGATTGAAGAGGTTGGCAAGGGGGTCGAGGTTCTGGCGGAGTATGATGGAAAGGCGGTAATGGCTCAACAGGACAGATTAGTTGCGGTAGCGTTTCATCCAGAATTAACCCCCGATCTGAGGATACATAGATATTTTCTGGGATTATTAAAAAAATGATAGCAGTAATAGACTACGGAATGGGGAATATCTTCAGTATCAGGAACGCACTGGAGAAGGTGGGTGCAGATGTAAGGATAATAGCTCAACCCGAAGAGCTTAATGATGCCGATGGAGTAGTCATCCCGGGAGTTGGCTCCTTCGGTGAGGCCATGAAGCAGCTTTTACCCTTCCAGGAAAAAATTACGAGTGCTATCGAGACCGGGCTTCCATTCCTTGGAATATGTCTGGGGATGCAAATTCTCTTTGAGAGAAGTCAAGAAAGCCCGGAGAGTGGCTTCGGAATAATCGAAGGGGAGGTTATAAGACTTCCTGATAACGTTTTAGCCCCCCAGATGGGCTGGAATGAGCTCAATATAAAGAGGGATACGAACATAGTGAAAGGAATAGAAGATGGCGATTTCTTTTATTTTGTGCATTCCTATCACTGCATTCCCAAGGATAAAAAAATAGTCGTAGCAACCACTGAGTATGGCACAGAGGTTGTTTCCATTATAGAAAGGGACAATATATGTGCGGTTCAATTTCACCCCGAGAAATCCGGGGGGAAGGGTTTATTGCTATTAAAAAATTTTCTGAAGAGTATAAAATGCTAGCAAGGAGAATCATTCCCTGTCTCGATTGTGACCTTGGGGTTCCGGGGGGGAGGGTTGTAAAGGGAATTGAATTTAAACAAATTCGATACGCTGGTATCCCCTGGGAGCTGGCCGAGAGGTATTATCTGGATGGCGCGGATGAGATCGTGTTTTTGGATATTACGGCATCCCATGAGAGGAGAGAGACCATGCTCGCCGTTATAAAGAAGACATCGAAGAATGTGTTCGTACCCCTGACGGTGGGCGGTGGAATTAGGAGCATAGAGGATGCAAGAGCTGTTTTTAATTCAGGAGCCGATAAGGTAGCCATAAATACTGCCGCACTAAAAAATCCCAACTTAATAAATCAGATAGCGGATAGGTATGGGAGTCAGGCATGTGTGGTGGCGATAGATGCCAAAAGGAGATATGAATCGGTGGATGGGAAGGAAATTGTCAAAACCCCGGATGGGGATTGTTGGTTCGAGTGTTCTATCTATGGGGGTAGAGGGTTTACTGGAATCGATGCCATAGCCTGGGCCGAAGAGGCAGAGGAACGAGGGGCGGGAGATATAATGCTGACATCAATGGATCGTGACGGTACATGTGATGGATTTGATATCGAACTGACCAAGGCCGTATCTGAGAGGGTAAAAATTCCCGTAATAGCCTCCGGGGGCTGTGGAAATCCAGAGCACATTTTGGAGGTCTTCCAGAAAACCCGGGCTCAGGCGGCACTGGCTGCAAGTATCTTTCACTATGGGAAGTATAAAATCGTGGATGTTAAGAGGTATTTAAAGGAGAAGGGGATTCACGTGAGGTTGTAGCATTTCCCGGCTAAAGGTTAAACAATCTTTTAAACAGAAGTGCCAATATTTATATCCATAAAAACAATCACTTAAGGTGAGTGAGATTATCTGTGGAATTGACGAGGCTGGGAGGGGCTCCATCATAGGTCCCCTCGTTATGGGCTGTGTTGTCCTTGACGATGAGGGCAAGGAAGAGCTGAAAAGGCTGAATGTGAGGGATTCCAAGAAGGTCGCCCCCTCTAAGAGACTGTCTTTGGAGCCAAGGATAAAGGAAATTGCAGTAGAATGGAATCTGGCAAAGATCCTTCCCCACGAGATCGATTATCTGAGAAGAAGATATTCACTAAATTTTATCGAGGCGATGAAGACCGCGGAGTTGATAACGACCCTGAAAAATACCCCTCATAGAATAATAGTTGATTCCGCCGATACTGTTCCAGAGGAGTACAGGAGGAAGATAATCCACTGCGTGAATTCTATAGACGATGGCTTTGTAATTCCCGAGATCATCTCAGAGCACGGGGCCGATGATAGGTATATCGAGGTCAGTGCTGCCTCAATCTTGGCAAAGGTTGAACGGGACAGGGAGATAGAAAAACTGAAGGAGAGATATGGAGAGTTCGGCTCCGGTTATCCAGCAGATGAATTAACGAAGGGATTTATGAAGGAGCTCATCCGAAACGGAGAACTCCCCGAATTCGTAAGAAGATCATGGAGTACTGTTGATAGGTCAAAGCAGACGAAGCTATTTGAGTTTTAATCTTGATTCTTATTTCTTACGCACCCGGCAGGTTACAGTAGTTACAGTATATAGTAATATATTCTTATAT
>QMZJ01000101.1 GCA_003663115.1 Candidatus Altarchaeales archaeon
GCTTCTTGGTTTTTGCTAAAGCCTTTCTTAAAACTTTTTCAAATGGCTCTTGGGAATTTTTGGTGTGCCTTTGAACATCTTTTATTTGTTTTGGGCTCTTAATTAAGAGCTTCCCCGCGAATGCAAAAACCGTTGTTTGAATAAATCCAATAAGAACCAGGATTCCGAAATAAAGCAAGCCAAGTGTTCCAAGCGTTGCCAAAAGAACTGGGATTAATGAGTTCCAGTGTCTAACCATTGCAGGAAATGCGTTCATAAGAGAGGCAATGTAGAGTTCTTTCTTGCCTATTTTTCCTTCTTTGTAAAAATCTATAAGCATGGCATTTCCTGCCCTCGTATTTAAAAATGCAGTTGCAAATGCTAAAGCACACTCCTCTGGGAGATTTGAGAGCTTAACAAAGGGTTTCCCTATTGGAGAAAACTTGTTAATAATTCCTTTCTCACTTAAAAGCTCAGCTATGAATATACCAATCAATAACAAGGGAACAGAGCGTTTTAGGAAATTGAATGCAATTCCAGCTGAAACAATGAGTAGACTCACCATTTCTTCCACCAAACTATTGCATCGCGGTGCTCATACCTCAATCTAACCTTATCTGAAATCTCCAACAGCTCAAGCAAGCCTTCCTTCACAGCTTCAAGCTTCTCAGTTCTCAGCCTTTGAGCCCAATCCTCAACCGCTTCCTCAATGCTCCCGTACTCTATCGTGATATCCTTCCTTTCAATCCTGACGTTTGCATAAATTCCCATTTGGAAAAGAAGGTTGTAAAGGACTATATGTCCCAAAGAGCCCCTGTACTCCTTTCCATAGACAAGAGGGTAAAGTTTTTCGTAAACCTTTGCCCAGCCGGGCTTTCCAGCGCTCGTTCTTATGCACACCCCCTTCTTTGCGAAGGCGTTCACCTTCTCGAGGGCTTCCTTCAAATCTGGAACTCCAAGTGAGTAAGATGCAAAAACCAAATCGTGAGGCTCAGCGTCGCTCATCGATACGTCTTCCCACCTCTTGTGTATTATTTCGATGTTGCGAACTCCCTCCTCTTCTGCATGCTTTTTGAGGACTTCAATCATCCCCTTCGAAGGCTCAACGACGGTGATTTTCTTCATAAGTTTTGCAAAGGGAATCGTGTATGTCCCTGGTCCGGGCCCTATTTCAAGGATGGTGCTCTCTTTGTTCAACCCAAAAGTATTCACAACCCATTTAGCGAACTCCTCCCGCTCTTTCCGGTTTTTCTTTATTCTCTCATAGTATTTCGGCGCGTAGTCGTTCCAAAAGGCTACCATATCCTTGTGGGGGCTGTTCTCCCTTACCCACTTCCATCTTTTTTTCCAGACTTCGTTCCAGTCGATGATCACACCTGCACCCTCCATATTGCGCTTAATTCAGATTCTATTCCTCATATCTTACGTAGGTTAGGTCATGTTACTTTTCATTGATATCGCTCTCCCATCGTGCTATTGATTTTGATTTTGGTAATATTACAGCAGACAACTTTTTAAGGCTTGCTACTTTGTCCCCAGAGGCAGAACAATGAGACGGTTTTCACGCTTGAACACATCAAAGGAAACTCCGTAAATGGAGTTTAGCAAATCTGATTTGAGAACCTTCTCGGGGCATCCGTAAGCAACAACCCTCCCGTCCTTTACCAGTGCCACTTTATCGCTGTATAAAGCTGTGAGCGTCGGATCGTGCAGTGTCATTACGGCGGCTTTGACAATGCCCTTCTTTATAATTTCCCTGATGGCATCCAAGACTTTAACAGCATTAGAAACATCCAAGTGTGCGGTGGGTTCATCTAGGAGGAGAACTTTGGCTTCCTGTACGAGTGTTCGGGCTATCAGGACCATCTGAAGCTGGCCTCCACTCAGCTCGGCAACTGTTCTGTCAAGAAGTTCCTCTATGTCCAGCATTTTGGCCACTTCCTCAACCCTCATATATTCCACCTTTGATGGAAGAGAAAGCATCCCATGGTAAGGAGCTCTTCCCATCGCTATGTAGTCCCTAACCCTGTATGGAAATGTAGGATAGTGCGCTTGAGGAACATAGCCAAAGAATTTAGCCAGCTCTCTCTGCTTTAAGCAGTCCCATCTCCTCTCCCCATCTATATACACTGCTCCAAATGGCTTCAAAATTCTCAGCAAGCACTTTAAAATCGTTGTTTTCCCGCTGCCGTTTGGACCCAAAAGCGTCAAGATTTCGCCCTCATGGAGGTCAAAGCTCACATCTTCAAGAGCCTTAACACCAGCTGGATACGCATATCTCAGCCCATCAACTTTAACGACCACCCTCATCTCCAAACACCTGCAGACCTCTTGAGCAGATACACATAGAACGGCGCCACCATAACGGTGGTCAGTATCCCAATGGGTATCTCTGTGCTTGTCAGACATCTGGCCAGGTCATCAGCCACTACCATGAACGACGCCCCAAGAAGCATTGAGTAGGGAAGAACATCCCTGTTGTCAGCGCCTACGGTTAGTCTAACGATGTGAGGGATAAGCAAACCAACCCAACCAATTATCCCGGTGTAGCACACGATCGTGGCAACTGCCATGGCGCATACTGCCACGACCATGGCCCTCTCTTTGATCGGGCTAGCGCCAAGGGCAACAGCTTCCTCATCACCTAAAGACAGAATATCTAGCCTCCACCTGATTGAGTAGAGAAGGACAGCACATAATGTCACAACAATGCCCATCCTCAAGACCTTATTCCAGAAGGCGGCGGCTCCAATGCTTCCCATGAGCCAAAACGTCACTGTGGCAAGCTTGTATGGGTCTGGGCACAGATATTTAACCAGAGATAACCCTGCCTGAAAGAGGGCATTCACAATGACACCAGACAGGACTATCGCAATGACTGAACCTTTACCCCACAGCATCGCAATTGAGAACGTTATAAAAAACGCCATAAGGGCCCCAAGAAATGCTACGAACTCTATGGGCACTGGAGGCAGAAAGGCTATAGCGAGCGCCGCACCGAAGCCTGCACCTGCACTAATTCCCAAGATGTAGGTATCAACTAAAGGATTCCTGAGAATTGACTGTAGAGATGCTCCAGTTACGGCCAACGCTGCACCCGTTATTGCAGCCGCCAGTACTCTTGGAAGCCTGTAGAGAACAACTATGGTCTTGACAGTTTCTGGAGGGCTGTGAACAAGATGTGGAGTAGCAATGGATAGGATAGCCCTCACGGCTTCTCCAGGGTTCACGGGATACCTGCCAAGAAAAATTGAGATGATTAGGGAAATTGGGACAGAAAAAAGTATGGCAAGCTTAAAAAGACTTCTCATATGCCTCACCTCATCAAAAATTAAAGGAAAATCAGTCCTCCAAGGACACTGCAACGGTCACAACCTTGCCAGATTCATCAACGTACTCCTTGATCAAGCCCTTAGGAGTTATTCTAAACATTGCATATGCTTGCTTTGGCATTTCGACACCGTAGAGTTTAAACATATACTCGAGGTCAGCTATCCAGTCAATGTCTTTGTAAACATCAGGATACAGCGCTTTGGCGACGTATTCACGTCCAATAACACTTCTAATCCCCCAGCCAAAGACCGCTGCTGTAACTTCTTTCTCCTGCGGTCTGACGTATCCATAAGGCACCAGGTAGACTCTGCCAGTCTTGTATGCCTTCAAGACATGCCACTTGGGGTCGGATATTATGGCGTTGGCTATTTGCCTAATTGTCTTCAAGCTTGAACTGGTGGTGAGTAAGATTACGTCGGGATCATGCTTTACCAACTCCTCAAAGTCAACCTTAACACCGAACCTGAACTTAGTTGCTTCCCCACTCATCTGTGGGCCTATATCTATTGCTCCGGCCTCTCTCATCGATTTTGCGTAGGTCTCGTTCACGTAGACCAAGATTTCGCCTTTGAGCAGATATTTGCCACAGATGAACACGGCTTTGAGCCTTTTTTTGTCTGGTATCGTCTTTGCTAGGTTAATTATCTTCTTTCGCCTGTTCTTCATGAAATCTACAATCTCCCGCGCTTTGTCTTCAGCACCGAACGCCTTTCCCATAATCTCAATTGCCCTTATCTCGTCCTCAAAACTCTCAGGTGTTAAATCTAAAACGGGAATCCCCAGACCTTCTATCTGCTCAATGACAGAGTTGGACAGACCATAATAGCCAGCTATAACTACATCTGGCTTAAGCGACGCGAGCTCTTCTACATTCACGCTGTCCCAGCAGCCCACAACGGGCTTCTTTCTAATTTCCTCTGGAACATACAAGTTATATGGCGTGGCTTTGTCAATGCCTACAATTGCATCCTTTTTGCCTAAGGCAACTACAATTTCCGGCCAGTAAGCGGCTAAGATGACGGTTTTCTCTGCAGGCTTTGACAGCTCTATAGTCTTGCCCCTGAAGTCAGTCATCGTAATCTTTCGAGCGGTTTCTTTCTCAGTTTTGCTCGGGGTTGTTGTTTGAACTTTGCTCTGTGTTGAAAGTGTCTTGCTTGAAACGCTTGTGGCTGTCGAAGGTTTCTCACCTATGCATCCAGCGCTTAAAACGCTAAAAACCAAAACTGAAAGCACCAATAAAGCCAAGATTGTCTTGTTACTTTTCATTGATATCACTCCCCTATCGTGCTATCATTTTAAAGTTTTGTAGCATCATTTAAATTTTGCGGTCTTCTGGAGGTTGGAGCGAAGCGGGATTTTTTAAGTCAGAAGAGAACTCTAGCCCCCCTCCGCCCTAAAGGGCGAGGCTTTCAAAAGAAAGAGTAACGCTCACATGCTCACTCCGTTTTTGGCATGATAACTCTGAATCCATTGAACTCCAAGATGTGAACTGGAACACCGTAAACCTCTTCGAGTATCTCCTCTCTCAAAATCTCGCTCGACTCTCCAATGGCTCTGATCCTTCCTTCCTTAACCAAAGCTATCTTATCCGAATAAATTGAAGCC
>QMZJ01000102.1 GCA_003663115.1 Candidatus Altarchaeales archaeon
GATTTAGAAGAGGACGCCTTCCAAGTGGCTCAGAGGTCTGTGCTAATCAGCCCCTCTGTAAGCCCAGGACAGGAAGGGTGGGGGTATCTGTTCAATTTTTCTGTGACTGTTGATGATGACGATTCAGGAGACACAGTTAATGTAAGCTTGTGGTATTCCAATTCAACTTCAGGGCCATGGAATTACATAAATTACACAAATTGCACTGACTGCACTTCACCCACTCAGAAGTCTTTTTTCCACAGGTTTGGCTGTCAGGATTATCTTGATGGGCCAGCAATTTACTACAAATTCATATCAAATGACAGCTATGGTGTTGTTAATGAGACTCAGCAACAGTCAATGACTCTTGAAACAGATTCAATTGCTTTCCCTGTATTTGTCGGTTCAGGAGATTCAGTAAACAGGGGAAGCACAATGCTTCTTGCAGGAATGGTGAATGATACTGACTTTGGACAGCCTGTTGGGAGCGATGTGAATACAAGCTTTGAAATCACTTATGACACAACGAATTACTGGGTAAAATTATTCAATGCAACCAATTCATCTGGATACACTAATTATTATTTTGAACCGAACTGCTCATATTCTGCAGATTCGCAATATTGGGTGATAAATATGGAAGACCAGTGCTATGCTTCTGTGACTTCAAATACCCAGACACTTGATATTGCAGGATGGTTGTTCAATAACCTAACTGAGCCACTGAATGGTTCTTCATTCAATGTCACTGAGCAGGTAAATCTTAACATGACTTTGACATCTGACTGCGCTTCAGAAAATCTTATTTCAGGGGCAAATGTTGAATTTTATCTGAGGAATAATGTAACTCTTGAACTGTTCTACTGCGGGCAGGGAGAGGAAAATAATTATTACAACTGCACATGGAACTCAACTGGCAAGCCGGAAGGAGGCTATGATGTCAATATAACTTCTTCAAAAAACTATTACAATACAAACAACACAATCTATTACAATTGGTTCTGGCTTGAGAACAAGCAGCCGTCTTACAATAACTTGAATGTGACTCCTGAAATAAGCGGCTGGGGAAGCAATTATACATTTTCAGTAAATGTAACTGACTCTGAACTTGACGAAATAAACTGCTCATTGTTTGTAAACACCACAGGAGAATACATTTACAAAGGAATGGATACAGTGACTGCTCCTGATGTATGTCAGGTAAATATAAGCGACTTCAACTGCAATGACATTGGAAATGCCTCATTCCTGTTCCAGATAGATGACGGGACTGGCTCAAACATATTCAACACTTCTGTGTTCTATGGGCCAAACATGACAAAAGACACGCCTGAACTGTTTTATTTTTCAGGAAACAATTCTTATGTGAACAGGGCAGGCAGTGATTATGTCTCATTGATTTTGACTGTTTATGACACTGATATGCAGAAGAATGTAAGCGGTGTTAATGTCACTTTTTGGACAACATATAACCAAAATGGCCTTTTCGAGAACAAAACCAATTCCAATTCAACAGGGCAGGCAGTTTATAATTTTAATCCCAACTGCTCGTACAATATAGGCAACCAGACTTGGCTTGGAGGCATAATTGACTCCTGCTACTTTGAGGTCAACACAACTTCAAACTTCACTGTCAGTGTTGTTGGAAGCCTGAGCAATAACATAAACATCCCTAATGGAGAGGAGTATCTAAGAGGAGAGAACAATGTGACAATCAATGCCACTGTTCTTGATGATTGCAATAATGCTGTTTCAGATGCAACAGTCAATTTCACTGTTTTTAAAGGAGGCACTGAATTTTATTGTGACAGCATAACTAATTTAGGAAATGGCAATTACAGCTGCGAGTTCAATACAACAGGCATGGACACGCAGTGGTGGAATATAACGATGTTTTCAAACAGAACAGGACACAATAATGGGGAAAAATTAAAGGAAGATGCTTTCTGGGTTGAAACCAAGCCTGTTTTAGACAATCCAAACGTGACTCCTAAGACAGGGGGCTGGGGAGAGACATTCACTTTTACAGTCAATTTAACTGATGAGGATTATGACTGGATGACTGTCAGGTACTGGATAAAAAAACAGGGCGGCAACTGGCAGAGTCCTGAGTCACAGCAAAAGCAGGGAATCAACCAGACAGCACAATTTGTCAAGAATGATTTTAGCACAGGAGATATGGGAAATTGGACAGTCAAATTTAATGTTACTGAAGATGACTCCTGGACAGATGAAACTTCTTCAATAAACTTCACAGTTGAAAAGGATGATGTGGAAATATATTATCTTGAGGGAAACAACACATCTGTAAACAGGGTTTCCGGTTCAGTAGTCTTTAAGATGAATGCGACAGATTCTGATAAAGCAACGCAGACTATAAGCTTCCAGCCAGCAGGCTTTTGGATTACAACGGATGGAAGCAATTGGGGTCCTTTGGAAAGCACAGCAACAGACGGTGTTGGGAATTTCACGATTAATTTTGACCCTGGGTGCACTTATGGTGTTGGTGTGCAGGAATGGAAAGGAGGATTAAGAGACAATAATTACTGGAAATCCACAAATTACACAGGATTGCTTAAAGTGAACATAACGTCTGAATTTGACGCAAATATAACAAAGCCAATCAGCCAGATATTCCTGAAAGGAGTGGATGATGTGAACATAAGCGGATACCTCAATGATTTGGCTGGCTGCGGCGGAGTGGCTGGCGCTTCAGCCAATTTTACTGTAGTCAATCAAAGCTATCTTTGCCAAGGAGCTGACCAGAGCGATGGGTTTTACAACTGCTCAATTGCCTCGACTGTTCATGCTACATGGCCTTCATATGGCTGGTATTATGTTGAAATGAATGCTTCGAGGGATTTTTATCCCAATGACAATGATTACCAGCAAGAATCATTCTATCTTGCAGATGAGCCAGTGCTTTCCAATCAACAGGTGTCTCCTGGTTCAGGTTTTTGGGGAACAGAATTCGCATTTAATGTGACCTTGACTGACTTGGATGAGGACAATGTGACTGTTGTTCTTTGGCTGAAGCCTTCTGGAGGCGACTGGACGCAGATAAACAGCTATCAGTTCAATGGCTCAACTCCGGGACAGGGAACAAAAGTGGGATTTTTCTGGAACTCAACTTATGAATATGTTGGAAGCCCTGAATACAAGTTCAATGCCACTGACACTTCTGGTTATTTTGATGAGCAGTATGGCGGAAGTTTTTCAATAAATCCAAGAGGAGTCCTGATTATAGAGCAAGAAGGAGATGAAGAAGTTGTAAACAGGGTAGGAAGTGATTCGCAACTTCTTTCTGTCAGAGTCAGAGACCAGTTCACAAGCGACTGGGTAGGTGCAGGAATTAATGGAACATTCTGGATAGAGAATAAAACAGGATTATTTATCTATGACACTCAAACTGATTCTGGAGGTTACTTGAATTATACTTTCAATCCAAATTGCAGTTATAATGTAAGTGAAATAACATGGAAATCAGGAGTATACAATGATGCGCGTTATGTTGATTCCAATTCAACAAACACCGTAAACATTACAGGACAGCAGTATTTTGATTTGGACAGCCCTGATTATCAGGAGCAGTTCCCTTCAGGTAATATGGTGCCATTAAGATTCAATATTTCAACTGACTGCACAAGCGAGGGGCTAATCAATGATGTTTCCCCTACTATAGAGATTCGTTCTCCTTCAGGAAGCTGGGAAGATTGCACGCCAGTGGAAAATGAAGGTGATGGATATTACAACTGTTCATGGAACTCAACAGACAAGCAGTCAGGATTTTGGGACATAAGATTCAATTCGTCAAAGTATAATTTTAATGATAATTCCACTGTTTGGAATGATTGGTTTGAAGTGCTTAATGTTGGGCCAGCATTCAACAGCGTGCAAGTAACCCCTTCAACAGCTGGATGGGGCAACAATTACACTTATTCTGTAAATATATCTGACCCAGAAGGAGACAATGTGAACTGCACTCTTTTCATAAACACTTCTGCTTCATGGGTGTACAGAGGGTATTATTTCCTTTCTGGAGGAAATGGATTCTGCAACATATCTTTGTGGGATTTTGGATGCAGTGATATACATAATGACAGCTATTTCATCTGGCAGTTGGATGATTTTCATAATGTAATAAATGTTACGACACAGGGCCCGAACATTACAAAAGACACATTGACTATTTCGCATGTTTTTGGCGATGATGAAGATATTGACAGGGAAGGTGATGTTTTAAACTTGGAAGTTTTCGTGAATGATACTGACAAAAATCAAGGAGTTTCTTCTCCTGATTTGGCAGTCTATTTTAATGTGACAACAAATGGAACTGATTACAAGGAGGAGGGAAATAATCAGACAAGCAATGGCAATGTTGTGTTCTATTTTGACCCTGGAAATGACTATGAAGTAGGGCACCAAAATTGGTTTGCTTATGGGGGAGACTCTTGCTATTTTGATGCAAACACAACAGAGTTTGATTTGTACGTTTGGGGCACGCTTTATCCAGAGTTTGTAAAGCCCATAAACAATGTGACATTGAAAGGGAATAATGTGACTCTTGAAATAAACCTGACAAATGACAGGAGCGAAAACACCACTGATGCAGATGTTAATCTCTCTTATGTGCAGGGAAGCCCTGTACAATGCGTGCCTGTTATTAATTATTCAGATGGATATTACAATTGTTCCCTGAACACTTCTTCATTGAGTGCTGGCTGGTATGATTTTTGGGCAAACATATCAAAGAGTTATTATCACGACAAAAATCCAATTGAGAGCAATTCATTCTTTGTGGAGACTATTCCGGACATATTCAATGAAAAGCTAAATTCGTCTGATGAAGACAGCGATACAGGGCCTGACGGCGGATTTTCAGAAACATTCAATTTTACAATAGATGTTTCTGATGAGGACAATGAC
>QMZJ01000103.1 GCA_003663115.1 Candidatus Altarchaeales archaeon
GAGATTTCCATCGATTTTTAGAGAGACGGGCAGGTCCACTATTTTTATCGGAGGAAAAGCATAATCTTATACGACACTCGCGGAAGGGGCTTCAATCAATCCAATACAAGATCAAAGCCACAGTAAGTATTGCATAAATCACCGACATTTCAACCAAAAGTTGTCAAAAATAGAGTTGGTATTAAAGACAGAATCCCAATCCTTTAGGAAAATGGAGATCATTCCGACAACCATAGGAAGCTATCCGAGACCAGACTGGTTCAAGGAGTATCTGAGAAGGTTAGAGGGGTTACAAAAAGAGGGTGAGAAAGAGATCGAAAGGGATAGATACAGGGATGCATTAATCGAAATCCTGAATGAACAGTTAAATTCGGGGATAAGATTATTTACGGATGGGCAGCTGATCTGGCAGGACTTTCTGTGTTATCTATGCACTAAAATAGATGGATTTGAGATGTCTGGCCTGATAAGGTATTTCGATAATAATGTCTATTACCGAATGCCCGTGGCAAAAGAAAAACTCGAGAGAAGGAAGGACATTATCGTGGAGGAATTCAAACTTGCAAAGGAAATTCAGCCAGAGATCAAAGCGGTAATTTCATGCTTTACCATAGCCGAGTTATCAAAGAACGAATTTTATGGGAATAAAAAAGAATTTGTAATGGCAATAGCAGAGATCATGAATCAAGAAGCAAAAAAACTCGCAGAAAATGGGGCAAGATACATTCAGATTGACGAGCCATCACTACTCTATGCGGAGAAAGAGGACCTGCAGATAGCAAGAGAGGCAGTTAAGGTAATAAGGAGGGGTATCGGGGCAAAATTCTTCTTAGCTACATATTTCAGAGATGCTGAGAAAATATTCCCCGAAATCTTAGAATTTCCGGTGGATGTTATAGGCTTAGATTTTGTCGAGGGCTATGAGAAAAATCTGGAACTTCTCAAGGAATACAGAACAGAAAAGGAGATTCAAGCTGGAATAGTTGATGGAAGAAACACAAAGATGGAGAATCCAGAGGAGGTTAGAGAGAGGATAGATAATATTATAGATAGATTAAACACCGAGATTCTCTACATATCCCCGAATACGGGGCTCGAATTTTTACCGTATCAAAAGGCATCCGAAAAGCTCAGGGTTATGTGCAATTCTATCGATCAATGGTGAGGTGAGAGATTCGTGTATCCTCAGCTGGTATTCGAAGTACTTCGGATCCTAGTAAACTGACAGTCTGCTAAGCTCTTGATGATCTCGTTCACCTCTCTCTCAACGCTACTCCTACTTCTCTTCCTGCTCTTTTTACTATCAAGCCTCCTATTCAGGTCCCTGAGTTTTTTTTAAATATCTTTCGCTTGTTTTTATCATACGTCTTGGATTGTCTCTTGTATGGGTGCTCGTTAAATGAAATGACCACGGTGAACTCCATCCCGAGCAGTTCTTTTTTGGTTCTGTAGCCTTTGATTCTATGGCCTTCTGGTTAGTATACATGTGAACATACTTGCTTAAAGGCACGTGCGCTAAATCCTTTACCTGTCCGTGTGTTACAGAACCAACAATGTGCATCTCCTTGACAACCTTGCTAATGTTCGGCTCAGAGTTGTTGCCCTTATCACACACTAAAACAACATCTTTTGTGTTCATGTAGATGGTTGCCAAACGTTTTACGAGAGCATCAAGTAGTTTTGGAACTGCTTTGCATCATGATTGTTTGTCTCATAGGTGTCATGCATGAAAGGGATATTGTCATCGCTCACGACCAACCCAGGGCTAGAATGATGAGCAACATAACTATACTGCGAGAACATCAGATTTTATGCTAATTAATGCCATTAATCGAGAAAGAATTAGATCTATTCAATTATCATCCTCGTATCCGAAATGGCGATGGAGCTCGCTCCCTTTCTCCTGAGCTCTGGTAGGATATACTTCAGATCTCTTTCATCAATTACGATGAAGATGTCGTAGCCCCCGCCCTTCAGATCGCTTATTGTCGGCTTTTTTACATATCTGCGGATTACATCCAGGACGGCATCCAGATCCCCCGGATTCAGAACGTTCATGTAAACATTAACCCTGCCCTCACCCCTCAATGCCCCATTAAACAGCTGAACAATCTCTTCGATCTTTTTTGCCTTTTCCCTGTTCCTTAAACTTTCCTCGCTCGCAACGAGCCTGGCCGTTGACTCCATTATGGTATCGATGATCCTGCATCTATTCTCCCTTAGGGTTCTTCCGGTCTCTGTTGTATCTATAATTAGGTCGGCCTCTGGCATGGGTGGAATTACCCAGGCTTCCGTCTTTCCCGCCGGTTTCCTTATTATTGCCCCGATCTTATTCTTTTTTAAATACTCCTCGGCTATATTTGGATACTCCGTTGCCACTACGACCTCTCTCCCCTCTCTCTTCAGCTTCTCTGCATAATTCCTGAAGGATTCAATACTCTCAACCCCCGGCAGAACGTCCTCGGAAACGGCTACACACAACTTCGTTTTTCCGAATTTCAGGTCCAATAATTCTCGAACCTTCTTTCTATCCTTTGGATACTTCAGCTCGAATTCCTTAAGTATGTCCGATCCGGTAATTGCCAAATCTCCCTTTCCAAGTGAAAGGACGAAGGGAAAGTCCTGTGGTCTGATCCTCTTCAATACGATCTCTTCATCATCTATCTCTGGATTATAGCCCCTCTCGGTCAGAGTCACCTGAAATCCGGCCCTTGCAAAGAGGTCCAGGGTTCTTTTCTCGAGGTGCCCATCTGGGATGTAGAATTTTATCATTTTTAATTTTATCACAACATAATTAATATCACAACATAATTAATAAGGTGATAGAATGGTAAAAATAGGCATTAATGGTTTTGGTAGGATTGGTCGCTGTGTTCTCAAGGCCGGATTTAACAGGAGGGATATAGATTTTGTCGCGATAAATGATCTAACAGATGCTAAAACCCTGGCGCATTTGTTGAAATACGACTCCGTGCATGGAAGGTTCGAAAGGGATGTGGAAGCAATGGAAAATTCCCTGATAGTTGATGGAAAGAAGATAAAAGTACTGTCTGAAAGAGATCCAGAAAATCTGCCGTGGGGCGAACTGGATATTGATGTAGTGATAGAATCCACGGGCAGGTTCAGGGACAGAGAGAGTGCATCAAAGCACCTCAAGGCCGGGGCGAAGAAGGTAATAATCTCGGCCCCCGCAAAAGATCCCGACTGGACGGTTGTCATGGGTGTAAATGAGAAGGAATACAATCCAGAAAAACATAATATAATCTCGAATGCATCATGCACAACAAATTGCTTGGCCCCGGTAGCTAAGGTTATCCTGAATGAATTTGGAATCAGGAAGGGTTTAATGACGACGGTCCATTCTTATACAACGGATCAGAGGCTTCTGGATCTACCCCACAGTGATCTGAGGAGGGCGAGAGCAGCTGCCATGTCCATGATCCCCACGACAACCGGGGCCGCAGTAGCAGTTTCATTGGTATTGCCGGAATTGAAGGGTAAAATGGATGGGATGGCAATAAGGGTCCCAACGGCGAACGTTTCCCTCGTTGATCTGATCGTCCAAACCGAGAAAAGTGTTACGGTCGATGATGTAAATAATGCGATAAAAAAGGCATCAGACAATGAGCTAAAGGGCATTCTTGCATATTCCGATGAACCACTGGTTTCGGTAGATTACAATGGAAATCCAAACTCCAGCATCGTTGATCTGAGGTCAACTAAGGTGATAGAGAACGATCTGGTAAAAGTATTGTCGTGGTACGACAACGAGGTGGGTTACGCTCATAGAGTGGTCGATCTCGCCCTGTACATATCAAAGCCCTAGATCCCTTAAAATTTTTTCGTGATCAAACGCCAGCCTCGGGATCTTGGAGAGCTCGAATTCCTTTACATCCACGGAGTCGGTGTTGGCCTTTAAGCTCCCCCCGACAGGCCTGCAAAGAAAACAGATGGATACTGTGTGCCCCCTCGGGTCCCTATCAGGATCCGAATAAACGCCGACTAATCTCTCTATCTCAACATCCAGCCCGGTCTCCTCTTTTACCTCCCGTCTTACCGCGTGTTCAACGGTCTCCCCGTACTCAACAAATCCTCCGGGCAGTGCCCACATTCCCCGAAAAGGTGGATTCCTTCGCCTTATCAAAACAATCGAATCTTTAATCAGAATTATCGCATCCACCGTAAGCCTCGGAAATTTCTCTTCCATCTTATAAACTTTAATCTCCAAATCTAAAATATGAAGGACGTCAAAGAGGCATTAGCAAGATTAAGCTCATGGCGTCATTGCTCGTCGGAGTTTGCCGACGACAAAGGTGCGTTTCGCCCTTCGGGCTCAAGCGCACTTAATATAATTCCATGATTAGTATTCAGTGGGGCTGAACGGAGTGAATGCCCCACCTTTCGCCAGCCTTTATTAAAGGCTGGTCGGAGTTAGCCGACCGCAAAACTGCAAAGCAGTTTTGGGTCCCTCGAATCTTTGATTCGAACGGACGACAAAGGTGCGACATGCGCTCCCTTTGGTCGCTTAGTCGCACTTAATATAATTCAACAAGATTAAGCTCATGGCGCCATTGCTTTAGGGGCCCGTAGTCTAGTTGGTTATGACGTCGCCTTTACGAGGCGAAGATCCCCGGTTCGAATCCGGGCGGGCCCACCTTTCTTTTAGTAAAAGAAACGTGGACGAAAGAAAAGGGATTTCCCCTGGAAATTCAAGAAAGGAGGGTTGGGTTGATAAGGGAGGGAACCCTGGTTCCCGCACTTATTTCGATCCGGGCGGGCCCATAACCCTTTAGAAAAGGGTTATCATCCTAAAAGGGATTTCCCCTGGAAATTCAAGAAAGGAGAGAAACAATATCCATTTATATC
>QMZJ01000104.1 GCA_003663115.1 Candidatus Altarchaeales archaeon
GCCCTGTATATGTCCGAAGATGCAAATTCATATGCTTTTAGGATCCCATCAATTATTTCCTCTCCAATAACCTCCTTAGGGATTACACACTCGGCCCTTGCCATTCTTTCTGTTGAGAGATTTGTTAGAATTCTCAGATACACCGTTCCCCCGGTAATCCTCTCGATGAACGGCGCAACGGCCTCCGTCATTGTATTGACCGCATTTGCGCCCATCGCATCCCGAACATTGACAAAGAGGTGAGTTATTACCATTTTACCGCTCCCCGTCTCTATAATCCTCACATCGAGATCCTCCGCACCCCCACCCAGGGCAACGAGGGTCGGGTCTTGGTCGTTTGCCATCTCAAGGATTTTCCCCTTGTTCTCGAGAATTTCCTTCCTTGCGTTTTCTGGATCCCTCGCGATCAGTTGAATCTGTCCGATCATGATCGGCTCGGTGCTGGATGTCTTAAAGCCACCTCCCTCTCTTATAATCTTTGCGGCATTACTGGCTGCCGCAACAACCGATGGCTCTTCGGTTGCCATGGGAATCAGATATTCCCTTCCATTTATCAAGAAATTCGTTGCAATACCTAGAGGGACCTCTACCTTACCAATAACATTTTCTATCATCCTATCCATCTGCCTTAGAGAAAATCCGTTCCTGAGTACCTCTATATCCTCATCACTCAGCCCGGAGAATTCCTGCACCTTCTTGATTCTCTCATCCACACTTAATTTATAAAACCCGGGGATTCTAGATGTTTTCCTCATGACCATTTTACTTCTTTAGTGTAAATATATTTTAGCGAATAGAGAAAAATGGATATCAAGTCTGAGCATAAGAGCCTGATTGAAAAATATGTTAAAGCCACGGAATGGCTTCACTCGGATTTTTCTGAGATGGACGACCTTATAGAGCCAATAATGGGCATCAGAGACTGGGATGACTCCACGTGCGTTAGATTCGGGGATAAAAAATTACTTGTGAGTGTCGATGGCCCATATAGCAGGAGATTGGTCATGAAATCGGCTTTAATTCATGCTACCACCGATGTCGTCGTTAAGGGGGGAAGACCCCTGTTTGCATTGGACACCCTGATTGGAATTAAAGAGGAGGTAAGGGATATGGCAGAGAGTTTAAAGAGACAGGCTCTGGCCATGCGGATTCCCATCCTGGGAGGAAACACATTATTTGAAGATGTTGAGCCGAGATGCAGTCTGACGATCATTGGCGAATTAATACTCGAGAATCCGATCAGAGATTCCACATCAGAGGAGGGGGATCTCCTGGTCCTGTTGGGAGAACCGATCTGGGGTTCTCAAGAGGAGAGGATTCCAAAGGCAAAGAAGCTCTTCGAGACGTGGTTTGAAATTTTAAATAAAATAAAAATCCACGCGGCAAAGGATGTGACGAAGGGTGGTTTAATCTCAACATTATATGAGATATCCGAAAAGTCCGGCATGGAGTTCGAACTCGAAAGGGAAATCCCATTTCCGATGACGAGAAACCTAGATAATTTCTTGATCTCCATTCCCGAAACGGACTACAAGATCTTACTGGATATATGCAGGGAAAGGGGTTGCGAGGTCCATAAGATTGGCGTCGTGAAGTAGGGTGTGAGAACCAGGGTTCCCTCCCTTTCAACGCCATAAGGGCATTTCATGCCCTTATCAACCCCAAATAATTTTTTGGTATGCAGCACCTCTCCCCTAGCCCCCGGAAATTCCTTTTCTTTTGATCAAGGTTTTCTTTCTTAAAGAAAAGCTTGAAGTGGGCCCGCCCGGATTCGAACCGGGGATCTTCGCCACTTTGAGCCCTTTTTCTTTCCCGAAAGAAAAAGTGCTTCACCCCAAAAAGAAAGGGATTTTCTTTTTGATTAACTTGAACAAATTTTTCTTTCTTTGGGGAGAGCACTTTCTTTCTTTTTCTAAAAGAAAGGGTCTCGTCAAGGCGACGTCATAACCAACTAGACTACGGGCCCCTAAAGCAATGACCAATGACGCCTTGATGTTCGCTTTGTTAGTGAAACTGACGCTTGTTGGACTTGAATGAATTTTTTCAGCAGGAGATCGAAATTCTGAGCGTATTACTGTCTCAATCTTAGAGAGATCTTAGAGAGATCAACGAAGCCCAGTACCAGATCAATTAAGCTCAATATGCCGACTAATCTTCCGTCTTTTACTACCACAAGTCTTCTTATATTGTATTCGATCATCTTTTCGAGGGCACTTCCGATATCGTTTTCAGGTTCCACCGTGACCAGATCCTTTACCATCACATCCCGTACCTTTGTGTTCTTATCATAATCACTAATCGACATTACCAGCAATAGGTCATATGACGAGATTATACCTATGGGTTTGTCCTCCTCAGTAACTAATAGTGCATGAACTCTGTTTTCTAGCATCCTCTCGGCGGCGTTAACTACCGTATTCTCGGGATCAACCGTCAATACCTCCCTCGTCATCAGGTCCTTTACTCGAGGTTCGCCCAGCTCTCTCTTTTTCTCGATCTCCCTTAACTTTTTAATCAAAAAATCGGTCTTTACCTTCATTCTGAGCTATTTATTAAATCTTCTCGTTTTTCCATATCCACAGGACGCACATATCCTCTTTCTCACGTGAAAGGAATTTTTTCCGCAACGCTTGCATCGAATATGTGTGTGTCTCTTGGATCTTTTCCCAAGACTGGGCGTTCCCTTTGTCATTTTTATCAAATTAGGATACGAGTAGTATCATATCTCCCCTCAGGAATATCTTCTTAAATTTTCTCTCGACATCGCCGTCTTCGAATTCTGCATTATCCAGGACCAGATTTATATGCATGTCAAACGCCCTTAATGTCCCCCTGATCTCCAATCCATTCTTCAGTCTTACCAACACCTGTTGATCCAGGAGCTCACCCAATGCGTCCAGTGGTTTCATATATATCACCCGATGATATTAATATGTAGGAAATATATAAAAATAAAAAACAAGATGGGGATAATATCCGAGGTAAATGAGCGACTTCGGAGGGCAAGGGCCGAACTCGAAAACAATGAAATCGATGCTCTCCTAGTGACAAATACCAAAAACCTCCGTTACCTTACGGGCAGGGATACCGGAAGGGCCTTAATAGGGAGAGATAATGCTTTTTTATGGGTAAAGGAGTTATACCTGGATCTATATTCGGAGCTCTATTCAAACGAGGGTTATGAGTTCGAAGTGAGGATCTATGAGGAGGGTGCCATAAAGAAATTTATTAACAAATCTGGAATAAAGAGGCTTGGCATTGAAAACATTGGCATATCGGAATTTAACAGATTATCCAGGGAGATAAAGGGGGAATTGATACCATGTAACATACCCGAAACACTGAGGGCCATAAAATCCAGATACGAGATAAAATTCTTAAAAAAATCCGCGGATATGGCAAAAAAAGGTATGGAAAAAGCCCACAGGGTTGTAAAGGAAGGTACAAGGGAATTGGACGCTGTTGCCGAGATCGAATATGAAATTCGAACTCTAGGTTCTGAGACACCCCCCTTCGGGGAGGGGATGTTGCTGGCATCCGGGGCATCTGGAGCAGATATACACGCATTTGCCGAGATGAAAAGGATCCGTTCAGGTTCCCCGGTAGTCGTGGACCTGGGTGCCAGATATCGGGGCTATTACTCGGATATGACCAGAACCCTTGTGGTGGGCAGATTAAGTAAAAAAGAGAAGGATCTCTTAGAATTTGTGGAAAACCTGGAGCTGGAAGCAATAGACAGGGTTGATGTTGGAACAAAGGCATCAGAGATTCATAAGTTCGTTGAGGAGGAAATGAGAAAAAGAGGTTATAAATTTTACCATTCTACGGGGCATGGGATCGGCTTAGATGTGCACGAAATTCCAAATATAGGACCCAATTCGGAGGATGTCCTGAGGGATGGGATGGTCTTTACCGTAGAGCCGGGAATCTATATTCCGGGAGAATTTGGGATAAGATTTGAGGATATGATTCTATTGAAAAGGAATAAAATAGAGATGTTGACAAGATGAGATAATGCCAAAAAGAGCGAGAAAGAAAATCAAGGAGGAGCAGAGGGAAATTGCGATGGAACGTATAGAGATATTGTTTAAGCTGGCCGATGAATTTGCGCTCTCCGGAAATATTAAAAGGGCCGATGCATGTGTTGAACTGGCCAGAAAGATTGCGATGAAGTATAACCTCAGGATCCCGAGGGAATACAAAAGAAAATTCTGCAAATACTGCTATAAATATCTATTACCGTCCGTCACATCAACCGTGAGGACAAACCCAAGGGAGCACAGGGTTGAGGTAAGGTGTACGGAATGCGGCAGAAGTATGTTTTATCCCTTTATAAGGGAGCTCAAAGAGAAAAGAAGAGATAGTATAAGCCCCAAGTAATGTCCCGGATCAGGGATGTGTTGTCAAGAAAGAGACGCCCACGACCGGCGCCACATATAATAAAGATGTGTGAAGAGCTTAGATTGAGGGTAGAAAAATACCTCGAGAATGCAAAGACCCTGTTTGAAAATTTAGATATTCAGATTCCCGAGAGTATTAATAGAATTGATGAAATAGCTCTCGAATTCCACCAGATGGCAATTTCTTATTACAGAGATGCGATCCACTTCTATGAGAATGGGGAGTATATAAACGCCCTCGCAGCCTTAGAATATGCCGAGGGATGGTTGGATGCGGGTAAGAGGCTTGGGATTTTAAAGGTGAGGTAGTTCATATAAATTCGAGTGAATCGATCCCGTGCCATTAAAGAAGGGATTATCATCCCTTTACCCTGTGGTGCTATCTTCGCTACCGCTCGATAACACATAAGAATTTACGATACATGATCTCACTCCATGGGCGCTTCAACGGTATCAAGAA
>QMZJ01000105.1 GCA_003663115.1 Candidatus Altarchaeales archaeon
ATAGTTGTGAATGACGGCTCCACCGATAAAACAGAACAGATAGCTAGGAGATTTACAAATGTAAGGGTAGTATCCCATCCAAAAAAACTTGGAAAGGGCGCTGCCTTGAAAACCGGGATAAAAAACTCAACCAGTGATGTGCTCGTTTTTATAGATGGCGACGGTCAGTTCGATTCTTCTGAAATTCCAAGATTAGTTGATCTTATTCAAAAAAAAGATGTGAGTCTTGTTCTCGGGTTTAGGGATTTCTCCATGATTCCTCTGACGAGGCGCATCACAAACGAGTTGTCAAGATTTGCGATCTGGTTGATTACAAACAAAAAATTTAGGGATCCGCTCATCGGATTCCGGGCGGTTTCTAAAAATTGTATCCGGCAGATAGAGCTAAAAAGAAATGACTTTGGAACAGAGACCGAAATGCTGATCAAATTTAAAAAAATTGGTTGCAGAATAGAGGAAATTCCGGTCTCGGTTAATTATAACTCGAACAAGAGTTATTTTGGTATACTAGATGGGGTAAAATTGGTATGTTTTTTATTCAGAATGTTTCTATCAAATCTTTTTGGGTGGTATTTCTTAAAAATCAAGAGCATGCGGAGTTAGGCACTACAATCAAATAAACGAAGTGGTACCGCAACCAGATGTGAACTGAGAGTGGCAGTTTAGGCGCGCCCGTAAAGTTTTTTAATCCTGCATCAAATATAATTCTACAATGATTGACAGAAGTGTTATACTCGAAAAAATAGAGGATTATGACCTGGATAATGTTAAGATAGGTGTCCTCGCTTCCCACTCCGCTCTGGATGTGGCAGATGGTGCTGTGGAGGAGGGGTTTCGAACTGTGTTATATTGCCAGAGGGGCAGAGAGAAGACATATATCAAATACTTCAAGGCGAAAAGGGAGAATGGAAGACCCATAAGGGGTGTTGTGGATGAATACATTGTCTATGATAAATTTGAGGAGATGATGAAAAGGAAAGAGCAGGAGAGAATGCTTGCCGATAATATTCTATTTATCCCCAACAGGTCCTTTACCTCCTATATAAAACTGGACAGGATAGAGAATGATTTTGTAGTTCCGTTGGTGGGGAGCAGAAACCTCCTAAGGAGTGAGGAGAGGGGGGAAGAGAGGGACTACTACTGGCTGCTGGAAAAGGCGGGTCTTCCATACCCGGAGAGGATAGATAACCCAGAGGATATCGATGAGCTGGTTGTTGTCAAACTACATCACGCAAAGAAGAGGCTGGAGAGGGGTTTTTTTACTGCCGCTTCATATGAGGAATACATAGAAAGGTCCAGAATGCTTATAAAACAGGGGGTTATCACAGAGGATTTATTGAAGAATGCGAGAATTGAGAGGTATATTATCGGACCCGTTTTCAATTTGGATTTCTTCTATTCCCCGTTGGAGGAGGAGATGAGTGGAATTGAATTATTGGGGATTGACTGGAGATTTGAAACCTCGCTGGATGGTCACGTTAGATTGCCGGCTCAGCAACAGCTGACCCTGAACGAAAAACAGAGGGTTCCAGAATATACAGTATGCGGCCATAGCTCTGCCACAATGAGGGAGAGTCTACTCGAGAAGGCATTTGAGTTGGCGGAGAGGTATGTGAGGGCCACACAGAGATATTACGAGCCGGGTATCATAGGGCCCTTCTGTCTTCAGACCTGTGTGGATAAGGACAACAAATTCTTTATCTATGATGTTGCTCCGCGGATCGGTGGGGGCACCAATGCTCATATGTCTGTGGGGCATCCATATGGTAATACGCTCTGGAGAAAGAACGTCTCAACGGGCAGGAGATTGGCCATGGAGATAAAGAGGGCCATAGAGGAGGACAGGTTGGGGGAGATCGTTACCTAAAAATGATTTCTAAGGATGAGATAGACGATACCCTCAGAGGATATAACCTGGATAGATTGGAGATCTGTACCCTTGGCACCCATACGGCACTGCAGATTGCAAAGGGTGCAAGGGATGAGGGGTTCAGAAATCTGCTCCTCTGTACAGAAAAGGGGGCTGGATTTTACGGGAGATTGCCCGTGGTAGATGACATAATCGAGATCAATTCATATAGTGATATACTTCTGGATGGGATTCAGGATGAATTGATAGACCGGAATGTAATCCTGATTCCTCACGGTTCATTTGTGGAGTATGTTGGCTCAAAAAACATAACAGAAAGGCTCAGGGTTCCGATGCTCGGTAACAGATTGGTTCTGGAGTGGGAATCCAACAGGAAGATGGAGAGAAGATGGTTTGAGGAGGCCAATTTGAGAGTACCGCGAGAATTTAAGGCTCCTGATGAGATTGACCGTCTGGTTATGGTAAAATTTCCGGGTGCGAGGGGTGGTGCCGGTTATTTTCTCGCCAAAAGCGTGGATGAATTTCACAAAAAATTGAAGGAGGTTGATCTCCCCGAACATATTAAAAAAGAGTACACAATACAGGAGTATGTCATAGGAACCAGGTTCTATCCCCATTTCTTTTATTCGCCCTTGAATGATGAGCTGGAATTGCTGGGTATGGATATAAGATACGAATCCAACGTTGATGGGTTAGTAAGAATTCCAAATATTATTCAGAAGGAGATCAAAGAAGGGCCCAGTTACGTTATTACGGGGAATATCCCCGTCGTATTGAGGGAGTCTCTTCTTCCCGATCTAATGGAGATTGGTAGAAACCTCGTGGAGGGATCGAAGAGATTATTTAAACCGGGCGTGATAGGGCCCTTTTGTGTGGAGATGATCTGCACCCCCGAACTTGAGTTTGTCTGTTTTGAGATATCCGGCAGGATCGTCGCCGGGACCAATCTCTTTATTCGAGGCTCCACATATTCTGATATCCTATATAATGAACCCATGAGCTGTGGGAGGAGGATCTGCCGTGAGATCAGGATCGCAAGAGAAAGAAATAAATTGGAGGAGATAATATATTAATTAATAGGATAAAATGGAGGAGATCGATAAGGAGAGAGTCGGCATAAGAATGGATATCCTTTACAATATCATCGAGGACCTGAACAATGACCCAGAGCTCCAGAGGATATTTGGATCGCCGGTTTCTAAATCGCTGGTGGCGGTCGCAGAAGATAATGACATTAGAATTGAGGAGGGAGGCGCCGTTGACCTGACCGAGGAAGAGACCGAGAAGTTCCTCGAAATCTTAAACAGAATTATAAAGGCGAACACCATCTGAAAGTGCTGAAGTGTATCAGATCCCGTAAAGACGGCGTAATGATTGATATACGGGTTATTCCAGATTCGAAGAAAGAGGGTTTCAGGTACGATGAGGGGAGTGAGAGGCTCGGGGTCTGGGTCTCAGAACCGGCCTCGAAGGGAAAGGCGAATAAAGCGATCTTGAAAAAATTCTCTAAAATCTTTGGAAACTGCGAGATCATATCCGGAAAATCGTCGAGAAGGAAGACGATCTTGATAAAAGGAGTGTGTATCGAGGAGGTTGAGCGTATATTAGAAGGTTAGAGTGGTGTTTTTTATTGATTAAATCTAAGATATAATTGATATGAGGATTATATCAAATTCATCATGTCAAGAGATTTGGCAGTGCCCATTATCATATTACCGATCAGATTAGGTTGGTATGGTAGTTCGTATTAACTCATTCTTGACGTGGGATATAATCTGATTTGTGGGATCTGTCGTTATGGGGTCTCTAAAAAGAAAGCCCATAAGAAAGAAGCCCTATAATTGAAGATTCAATTTTGACTGGTTTTGGGGAAGCGACCCCACTATGCACTATGAGGTGATCTAAATGGCTAAGGCACCTACAGATACGATAAAATACAACATTTATGCGGATATTGTGATTGATGGCGTTGTTGAGAAGCCAGATGTTGTCGGAGCCATCTTCGGCCAATCTGAGGGCCTGTTGGGTGAAGATCTCGAGCTGAGAGAGTTGCAAAAAACTGGAAGAATCGGTAGAATTGAGGTAGATATCAAAACCAAGGTGGGAAAATCCACGGGTAGTATAGTAATACCCTCAAGCTTGGATATGGTGGAAACATCCATTATCGCCGCGGCGATCGAGACCGTCGACCGGGTGGGTCCGTGTAATGCAAAGATTAGCATTAGAGAGATAGAAGATGCTAGATCCTCAAGGAGAAAACACATCATCGAGAGGGCAAAGGAATTACTTAAAAAATTGATGGAGGAGGAAATTCCCGAGAGTGATGAACTCACCGAAGAGGTAAAAAAGTCGGTTCAAGCGAGTGAGATCACTACCTACCAGGGTCTGCCCTCCGGACCCGGGATAGAATCCGCGGAGAGTGTTATCTTGGTTGAGGGAAGAGCGGACGTTCTGAACCTGCTTAAATGTGGCATAAAGAATGTCATTGCGGTGGGAGGAACGAACATACAAAAACAGATAATAGATCTGAGTAAGCAAAAAACCACTATCGCCTTTTTAGATGGGGACAGGGGGGGAGATATCATTCTAAAAGAGCTGGCACAGGTTGCAGAGGTTGATTTCGTAGCCAGAGCACCGAAGGGTAAAGAGGTCGAAGAACTCGGTAAGAAGGAGGTGATAATGGCTCTTCGTCGGAAGGTTCCCCTGAGCCAGGTTAAGGGCTATTTGGAGAGGAGGGGGAAAAGGATCGAGGAAAAAGACGAGGAGAATAGAAAATTGTTGGCGCTTCTGGCTCCGGTGAAAGGCAAATTAACTGCCAGACTTTATGACAAAAACCTGGAGTTGATAACCGAGATAGAGATCAAAGATTTGGTGGACAGCCTCAAGGATGTTCAGCCCTATTGCGTTGTCTTTGACGGTATAGTGACCCAGCGCCTGGTTGACGCTGCCGCAGAAAGTAAGGTGGAGTATATCGTGGGTATCAATAA
>QMZJ01000106.1 GCA_003663115.1 Candidatus Altarchaeales archaeon
ATCGAGTCTCAAAGCCAAAGAACTCCAGGAAGCCATAGATAGTCTGGCCGGGAAGGAGATCATAGCCGTTGGTGAGCGGGAGATCTCACTCTCGAGGGGCGTTACAGAAAAACTCGCCGAGGGTATAACACCCACCGAAGTGGTCGAAGAAACCCCAGTGATAACCCCGGAGGAAAAGGCAAAACTACCAGAAACTCAGAAAAGAGCAATAGAATACATGACGAGAAAGAGGAGTCTGTTATCCGTGTTTGAGTCAGCGGGAATCGGAAGGAAATTCTTTGAGGATAATAAAATTAATGTATTCTCGGTAAGAGGAAGAGAGGTAGATATACCAGGGTCCAAGAATGCCGTAATGGATGTCACAGATAAGGTTGTTAAGAGTGATACCTACAAATTTCTTCAAGAACATACAGATAAATTTGCCGTCTTTGCCCTCAACAGGGATGCATTTAAATCATTGGCAGAGGAACAAGGAGTTGAAGAGACAGAAAAAATTCTCGGTTTTACCAGCGAGAAATACCCCTTTGTATTCTTGGATGAACGAGCTGTAAGGTCGTCACTCGAAAAACCGATGGGTACTGGAAAATCCGACGAAGTACTTCACTATATCGGTCATATATTCTTCGAGAGAAACTTTCCCAGAGAAGAGGTCGAAGGAGAACTGGAGAAGATTGGTAGAGACTATGATACAATGAGGGAATTTTTCGCAGAGGCCTTTGAGTGTTACACATTAGATGCAGAAGAACTGAAAAGAAGGATAGAAGGCAAGTCAGATGTTACGAGTGAAAAAACAGCAGGTAAAGAAAATCCGTTTGCGATCCTCGTCGGATATATGGAACCGGAAGACTTCTTGGATCTGGTCGAAACCAAAAGCCTGGGCAGAATATTGGAAAGATCAGAGGCGATAAAAGAGGAGAAAAAAGTAGAGAGGTCAAGGGAGAGAGAGGGTGTGATAGAGGAACTACCGGAAATGGACCTAACAAGGCTGACGGTGGTTGGATTTAGAAGAAAATATGAGAGGGAAGGCCTGATACCTGTCTTCGATGAACTACATATCCTCGATGAGAGAAAAAAAGGAGAGTTTATGTCGAAAAAAATTATTCTAAAGGAAAGTATCAAGGGTGAAGAAAATGCAATCTTATCGGTAAGGGCGGGCCCGGCTAAAAAGAAGGAGTTCGTGTCTGTAGAGATACCCAAGGAGTTGGTGGAAGAGGTCTTCGGAACATCGGAGATAGAGAAATATCCTCACGGGGCGGTAATAATCGAGGATAAGAGTGAGCCATCGGCAATGCAGAGGACAACATACAAGAAAACGGAGGACGGAAAAATAGTTCTCGACATAGAAACACTGAGGGAAACGGAGGTAATGGTAAAGAATATAATCGATCTGAAAGAGAAAAAGGGCTATGGATATGACGTCAAGGTCATTGTGGGTGAGGGTAAACGTGATAAGGTTTACAAAGAATTAGAAGAGAAACTCGGTAAAGTTGAAGTAGAGAGATTCATGGAGAAGGGAGATGATAAGAAAAGTATAATTCTATACACGCCGATTGAGGTTAAAAAACTCACTGCGGAGGAAAAGGCCATAGAGAGAATTAAAAAGGTAAACCTTCCACCAAGTATCCTCGATCAGACCATTCACGTGGGCTGGATTTCTAATTCCATTAATGATGCGATCGAGATATGTGAAAGCCTCAACCTGGATAAGGAACGTGTACCAGAGATCGCGGTAATGGTATACAAGGAGCGCATGGTAACCCTTGACCGTGAAAGGATAAAGGAAGAGGTGGTTGAGAAACTAAAGAAGGAGAAGACCCCACCGAGAGCTCCGAAACGAATTCAGATGCATGTAACCGAGGAAAATCTGCCGAAGGCAAAGGAATTCCTTAAAGATTCTGGTCTGGAGAAAGAAAAGGAATACAGAATTGAGAAGAAACTCGAGGGTCATGTAATAGAGGTCAAAGAACATGGTCTCAAGAAGATAAAGGAAACATATTCGTTGAAAAAGATAAGCAAAAAGGAGGCTGAAGAGATTATCAAAGAGAAACCCGTGGTTACAATAAACAGAGAATACTATGAGCTTGAGGAGATAACCCCCGGGCTGAGGGAAAAAATACGCGATATAGAAAAGGCAACGGGTCTTCCCGCCGGTGACATCAGGGACATCGTAGATAATATCAAATATCTTCCGGAGAATGTCGACTGGATCATAGAATCGAATAAATTAGCGATAGAAATAATCAAGGAACACAGGGAGCTCAAATTAGATGAATCAGACATACCGAGGGTTACAACGATCGTATTCGAAACAGGCATCGATATGATGGGCGAGGAGAGGGAAGAGATACGTAAAAAGGTCATAGAGAGGATAAAGGGTGAGGAAGTAAAAAAAGCTGCACTACCCGTAGCAAAGGTCACAACACCAGAGGTTGAGATAACTCCGGAAAAGAGGATACCGATCCAGGTAACAATTAGAAGGCATCCAGTTGAGATAAATGAGGGTGATGTGTTATTCCACACAGTAACAATAGACAGTAGTGATAAATTAAACAAATTAAAAGAGAAAGCAAGAGAACTAAAAGAGTTACCGGAGAGGGATAGAATTAAAGCAGTCAATGAATTGGTTAGGAAAACATTAAGATACCCATATGAACTCGGAAGGGAAAAGATATCGGAAGAAGCTGGAAAGAGGGTTAATCTCTCTGAGGTTGTTGAGAAAGGTGTTGGTGTATGTGGGCATTTCTCTGCATTATATGCTGTTTTAGCTCAGGAGGCCGGGCTTAAGGTTGCTCCGCAAAGTGGTAAAGTTAAAAATATTATGCGTCCAGGTACCGGGGAGAGGTTGTTTAAGGCATATGAACTAGGGGAGGAGATATATCATGCATGGATTGAAATAGAACTGAATGATGGAACCTGGATTCCCGTTGATCCAACAGCTAATGTAGTTGGTGTAGAAAAAGGAGTGGATGTATTCAAAGAGGCGAATTATGTAGAACTTGCAGCTGATATTGTAGAGTTTAAGAATCTGCCTGATGAGATAACTGCTGATAAGGGAGAACTGAGATTCCTACCTGGAGAGAGGGAGATAAGTAAGACAATAAACCTGCGCTCAATGGTATATGTAGATCTTGAAACAGGAGAGGAGAAACCCTATGAGTATAAAGGAAAACTGGATTTCACCATAGAAGGTAGGAGTAGCCTCGAATATGGTGGTAGTGGAGAAATCGTAAAGGTTGAGGCCCCAGAGGGATCTGAGGTTAGCTATGAGAAACCAGAGGCTGCGGAATTACCGAAGCCCGTGGAAGAGGCCCTCTCTATAGCCAAGGAGGTAGGAGTTGAGCTGACCGAAAAAGAGGCGGAGGATATAGTCACCAACTGGCCGAATTACGAAACGGTTATTAGAGAATTGCCAGCTAGGATAGAGAAAATAAAGAAGGTAACTAAGGAGATAAAAGTTGAGCTAACCCCAGAAGAAACGAAGTTCATAGCCATCCACGAGCCAGAGAAGTACGAAACGGTTACGAGAGGACTACCCGATATAATGAGAGAGGTAACAGAAGAGTGTGAAAGGAAGGGGATAAGGATAAGTGAAGGTCAGATAAGGGAATTGGCCATTAAGAAACCGGATGCCATCTCCGCGGTCATAGATGCGACAAAGGAGATAGAAAGGTATGCTATGGAGAGGGGAGTAAGGATAAATGACCAGTGGGCCATAAGGAAGGCTATGCATCACCCGGAGTGGAAGGCCAAGCCAGAAGAGTGGAAGATAAAGGAGATAGTGAGTAAGGGAGTGGTGATAGATGTAGGAAAGGTCGCTTCGGTTCTTAAGGTAGATAAAGAGGATGTGTTAGAGGCCATCGATAGGTTAAAGAGAGAGGGAAAGGAATCAACCTACGGTGAAGTGAGGGATGAGGTGGAAAAGATAAAACGTGAAGAAAGAGAGAAAGCGCAGGAAGAAAAGCCAATGGAGACAGAGGAAATAAAATTAAAACTGAGCGAGAATGACAAGGTAGTATTAGCAGCGATATATGATGCAAAATCCATTTCGATATCGGATCTCGAGAAAATTCTGGAGGGAAGGGTGAGACCAGATGAGATCCGGGGGATTATTTCTAAATTGGAGGATATGGGATTTATTTCTAAGCCGGGTCTTGGACTCGAATATAAGATTCGAGATGAGAGAAAGGGGTTAATAGGAGAGATACTTGAAAAACCACATGGAGAGGTTGGCGAAAGAGCTCGACCTAGGATGCCACCAAGGGCGCATCTGGAAGGAGGCCCCAGAAGACCGTTGAAGGAAATCATAGAACCGGAGAAAGAAGAACTCAAAGAGCCAGTGGCTAAGCCAGGGGAAGAGGAAGAGATACCCGAGGAGATCGAAGAAATCGAGGTAGACTACGATAAACTTCTATCGGAATTCGAAAGTATAGGTATGGAGCCACGTCCTCTGGATTGCAGGGTATTTGTAGATATCGCCAGGAATGTGCCTCCATCCGAGATACTGGAGAAATACGAGGATGTGGAAAAAGAGGTTAGAGAAAGCTTCAAGAAGTTAGAGAAATACAAGCTCATCGAAAAAATTGCTCCCGCCGGTCGGGAGGCTTTCTACAAGTTAACGGATGAGGGTAGAGAGCTCTTAGAAGAGGCGATAATTATAGAAATAACCCCCGAAGAGGGAGAAGAAAAACCACCGGAAAGGGCAGAGCTACCGGAAATCAAAAAGGTACCGGAGAAGGTGCCATGGATTGAGAAAAAGAGGATATCGGAGATCTTAGAAACCCCGGTGTCTGATATAACGCCAGGAGATGTTGCAGAACTACTTAAGGTATATGTA
>QMZJ01000107.1 GCA_003663115.1 Candidatus Altarchaeales archaeon
ACCGGGATTCCCGACCGGGACAGGGCCCTAACGATTCGGAGATTTGGAGAGTTCTGTAAGAAGCTGCCAGATGATGCAAGAATTGAATTTGGACGAAAATTCAGATCCCCGGGACATGTCCGGCTCTTAATCTCGTCCGGCATTGAAAACAGGGAGGGGCACACAGAGTTGTCTACAGCACTTTTAAAAATGGCCGGTCTCACTCCAGTGGCTACAATCTGCGAGATGCTCGACTCGAATACCCACCGAGCTCTATCACGGGAGGATGCAATTAGATACGCAAAAAAACATAATCTAATCTTTCTTGAAGCCAATGAGGTGAAGGAGGCGTATGTAAAAAACCCTGATTTTTACGAAGAAGATGGCAAAAATCGGAATAGTTGATACGACATTTGCAAGGTACGACATGGCAAAAGACGCCATAGACGAGATAAAGAAAAATGTTGCAGGTGTCTCTATTGTCAGATCTACCGTTCCGGGTGTAAAGGATCTCCCGGTTGAGGCAAAGAAGCTTATAGAGGAACAGAAATGCGATCTTGTAATGGTATTCGGAATGCCCGGAAAGGAGGAAATCGACAGGATATGCGCACATGAAGCCTCTCTCGGCATAATAATGGCTCAGTTAATGACCAATACCCACATAATTGAGGTATTCGTGCATGAGGACGAGGCAGAAAATGAAAAGGAATTGATAGAGATTTGCAAGGACAGAGCAACAAAGCATGCAAGAAATGCCATAAAGCTTTTATTCCATCCTAATGAATTACTTAAAGAGGCAGGAATGGGTAAAAGACAAGGCAGAGATGATGTCGGACCATTGAAGATTTAAAATTCAAAAATGGCAATCGGGAGTTGGTTCAGAATATTAATAAATCCCGGAGAAACATTTTCTGAGGAAGAGGATAATGCCGGCATAGGCGGAATTTTTGTTAATATCTTTCTGGCTAATATTATAGCCTCCTTTGTATTCTTATCTGTATTTATTATACCTTTGATCACATTCATGATGCCCAATCTGGGTGATATACTACCTGTTTTGAATGGATTCATGACGGGATTTATAGGGTTCTTAATTCTTATAGCAATTGCCGTTGTAATCTCAATTATTCTTAGCCTTATCGAACTCTTTATTCGGTCATTGATTCTATTCTCAATTTCCAAATTATTGGGTGGTTTGGGAGATTTCATAGCTCAAACGTATATGATGTCGATAATCCAGGCATCCAGCATAATTATTTATCTCTTAATTGCCTTTCCTTTATTCCTCATATATGCTCTAGGCGATGTAAGTGATATCTTAACTTCTGCCGAGGGAATTGTTGAAGTAGTAACGCTTATAGCGTCACTTATAATGGGGTTTTATTATCTCTACATAACCATAGTTATGTTAGAGGAGGTTCATGAATTCAGTACATTAAAATCAATTCTAACTCTTGTAATCTCCATAGCAATAATAGTTGCTGGTGTAATTATTATATTTATCTCATCACCCACTCTCTCAACCATAGTCTCAATGATAATCTCCTCAATACAAACAAATCTACCAGTGGAGGAATTTGGACTTATGGAATATACGGGTCCAGAGTATAATTTCTTTATAAAATACCCGGAGAATTGGATGGTGGATGAAACATCTGAAGGAGTAATCTTCTACTCTGGAGATGATGCTGCTCTGGCTGTGAGGGCCAGGAAGAAGGTCGGAGACATGAGCCTTATGGGGGTTTCAAAGATAATGGGGGTCGAGAGGACCTATAAATTACAGAAGATTCCCTATGAGATGATATCTCAGGGTAAGATTAAATTGAATGGAAGAGAGGCCTATCAGATAATCACAATAGCAACGATCGATACACAAAAGGCAAAGACAAAAGAAATATTTATCGTTGAGGATGGAAACGCATATGCAATTACCTATTCGGCAAAACTTGAGCCAATTGACATCTATTCGAGATATGAATCAAAGATTGAGGAATGCATCAATTCATTCGCTACAGGGAGCAAAGTAGGTATAGCTCAGGTAAACACAACGCAGATATCTGCTCCCGATGTAGAGATACACCAGACGGTATCTACATCAGATTTTTCATATGAATTGTACTTACCTAAGGATTATTCTCCAGATATCCCTTATCCATTGATAATCTGTTTATCACCGGGTGGTAATGGAAAAGAGTTTCGTGACTCTGTATATCCAGTTACAAACGAAAGGGGATATATTCTGGTTGGCTCAAACGACTTCAGGAACAACGCTGGCTCCAATGTATTCCTGCCCAGGATCTACGGTACATTAGATGATGTTAAATCTAAATTTAATATTGATGAAAACAGAATCTATGCCTGTGGATTCTCCGGTGGGGGTATGGGCACCTACGTTATCTCCTACTTTAAACCGAGGTATTTCAGGGGGTTGATAGTAAATTCTGGCGGAATCCATGCCAATTTGTATAATAGAGAGATGCTCGAGCAGATGGGGGTCGAGAAGGTTGTGTTGATCTGTGGTAGGAACGATAACGTCGTAACTTGCGAGCATATGAGAAATGATGAAAAATGGCTCAATTCAGCGGGGATAGAAACAAGGATAATAGAATTCGATGGAGGTCATCAAATCGCTCCGGCGGATGCCTATATGGAGGCTATAAACTGGTTAGATAATTAATGATAAATAAAAAATTCAAAGAGGTGAAAAAATGGAAAAAATTAATCTGGGGATTGTGGCATCGGAATTTAACTATGACATTACGTATGCCATGGTCGAACTGGCAAAGGAACATGCAAAATTTCTGGATGCGAATATTGGTGAGGTTCTGAAGGTGCCGGGGGTCTTTGATATGCCGTTGGCCGTGAAAAAGCTCCTCGAGAGGGACGATATCGACTGCGTAGTTACCCTGGGTGCGGTGATAGAGGGTCAAACTGAACACGATGAGGTCGTTGCACAGCACGCATCCAGAAAGATTGCGGACCTGTCTCTTGAATACGGAAAGCCAGTTGCCCTGGGAATAGCTGGCCCCGGAATGAGCAGACTGGAGGCCCATCAGAGAGTGGAATATGCGAAAAGAGCGGTAGAGGCTGCGGTAAAGATGTGTAAGGTCCTGAGGAAAACCGAATCCAAATCGGATAAAGACGATGACCCCGACATAGACCCTAACGTCGGCAGATTCCTTGAGATGGGTTAGAGCAGCTTTAATCTTCCAGTAATTTTATCTATCTCGTCCTCCGGGGCAGGACCCAGGCCAACACAGGTTATGGTCCCGGGGGGGATCTCCGTTCTACCCGCGTCTCTTATGAGGGAAACGGAGAGCTTCTGTTCCTTGGCAGATTCATAGATATCCAGTAATTCATCCAGATCCTTGCACCCCAGGACAGACTTCTTCTGCAGACCATTCAGCCATTCCCTCTTCCACTTGCTCTTCTCCGCTGCCTCGACGGAGGCGTGAGCTACCTGCGCCGCCAATTTGCCCTTGCTCATCTTTAGATCCCTCCTGACCACTATTACCTGTTTAAGCTCCATATTAAAATATTGAAATTCATATAGTTAACATGAAGAGAGAACTCTGGGTAAGGGCGGACCAGGATCGGGAATGGGAAGAGAGGAAGGTACTGGTAACAACTGCACTGGAGACCGGCGCAGATGCCGTAATGGTGAGAAGGGATGAGACGAAGAAGGTAAAGGAACTGGGGAAGATACCGGTTGTTTCCGAAGACGAGAGTGCAGATATAACATTGGTTAAGAATATCCAGAGTCTAAGAGGGATAGAAGGCAAGAAGGCATTTTACAAGGAGATTAAATGTAAAGATGACGAGGAGGAGGTATCGAAGGCCGGCAGACTGGCAGAGTATGTGGTTGTAAGAGCAACGGACTGGAAGGTTATTCCCCTGGAAAATCTGATTGCGGATCTGAAAGGTAAAACAAGGATCATAGTTGAGGTAGCCAATGAGAGGGATGCAAAGCTGGCTCTTGAAACCCTCGAGATCGGGTCGGATGGCGTCCTGGTTAATGCCGGTGTAAATGAGATCAAGAAAACCAGAGAATTGATCGATAAAATATCGACGGAGAGATTAAACCTCCAGATCGCAAAGGTTACAAAGGTAAAACCCGTTGGGATGGGCGACAGGGTCTGTGTCGATACCTGCTCTGTCTTTAATATTGGGGAGGGGATGCTCATCGGTTCACAGTCAAACGCCCTTTTTCTGATACATTCGGAGACCATAGAAACCCCCTATGTTGCAACAAGACCATTTAGAGTTAACGCGGGACCGGTACATGCCTACACCAGAATGCCGGATGGGAAGACCAAGTACCTGAGTGAATTAAAAGCTGGAGACGATGTTCTTGCGGTTGATTTTAAGGGAAACACGAGGAGGATGGTAGTGGGTAGATTGAAGATAGAAAAACGCCCGCTGATGCTGATAGAGGCAGAAGCTAATGGCAAGAAACTTAAGACACTGGTCCAGAACGCAGAGACGATACGGCTGGTCGATAAAAAAGGAAAGGCCCTTTCCGTTGCAAATCTGAAGGAGGGCGATGAGGTTCTGACCTTCATAGAAGATGCAGGGAGACACTTCGGGATGAAGGTTGAGGAGAGCATTGAGG
>QMZJ01000108.1 GCA_003663115.1 Candidatus Altarchaeales archaeon
AATTCACCCATTTTACACAAACCTCGGTCTCTCCGAGACAAATCTGGATAGAGGAAGTGGCTTAAATGGCAGGTTTCCTGTCTTATCTTTAATCTCTCTGATTAATTCTTTCAGAGACATATCCCTCTGCTCGCCTGAGCGTCGAATCCTCACCTTGAATTTCTGGGATTTCTTTTCCCTCTCTCCCAGAACGAGGATGTATGGAATCCACTCCCTTTCTGCCTCTCTTATCTTTTTACCGATGGTCTCATTTCTGTCATCGATGTCTACCCTTATCCTATTCTTATCTAATTCATCTGCAATCTCTTGTGCGAATTCATTGAATTCCTCAGAGACCGGAACAAGCCTTACCTGTGTCGGAGAGAGCCATAAAGGTAGCATGGGTTTATTTCCCCTCTGCTGCTCTAGATATGCATTCTCCAAAAGGGCATACACATTCCTGTCAATACTTCCAGAGATACTGGCATGAAGCATCAGTGGATGTTTTTCCTTTCCATCTTCATCCACGTATGTTATTCCAAATCTCTCGGTATTCTCTATATCTATCTGCACGGTTGAGAGGGCAGATGCCTTATTCAGGGCATCGACAAAGTTGAATTCAAACTTCATCACAAAATAAAAGGGTCTCTCATCCCAGATCTCAATTAGTGCGGGTTTTTTAACCAATTTAATCAATTCGTGCGCAAATTCCCTGTTTTCTTCATAAAATTCCCTGACAAATCTTATACCCACTTCATAATCCAGCCCGAGGTCCTCCATCCATCTCAGGGAGAGCCCGTACTGATTCAGGAATTCCTCCTTCGCTTGGGTCATATCCCTCACGAGGGTATGCATATCGGGCATGGTAAATGCCCTCAACCTTCTCAATCCCACTAGTTCCCCGCTCTGTTCATATCTAAAGCTATAATGAGATAATTCATACAGCTTCAGTGGTAAATTTTTATAGGATATGGTCATATCATGCTTTATCAGGTACTGTCCAAAGCATGCCGCAAATCTGAGGAAGTATTCTCTCCCCCCGGCCTTAAGGGTGTATTGCCTTGCCGGAAATCTGTCCAGGTATCTTGATAACTGTGGATGATCACAGCTATACATTATCGGGGTTTCTACCCTCATCCCCCCGTTCTCTGCTACGATGTTTGATACATGTTCTTCCAGGAGATTCTTTATCAGGTAACCCTTTGGATACCACCTCAGATTGCCGGGATCGGAGCCAGGTTCATAATCCACGAGTTCATGAGATCGCATTAGTTTGACATGGGGCGGTTCCTCCTTTACGGCCCTGACCTTCGATATCTCGTAGTCTGCAAATTTTTTCAGATTTTCATGTCCCTTAAAATTGAATTTTTCAACGGGAATTAATCTACCATCCAGATCCAGGATATACCAGTGGGATTTCAACCTCTTCTCAGCCTTTAACGCCTCTGAGACCTCTTCCTCTCCCTCCGGCAGGATCGTTCTGGAGAGCTCAGATAGAGGATGCCCCTTGCACCTGAGCTCAAAGCTCTTGTACCAGCCGAATGGGGCCTTTATTGTCTTGAATTCATCCTTTAATTCCTCATATGCCTTATCGAGAATCTTCCTTGCAGTCGATGATGAACCCAAAGAGCTTGACAGATGTGCGTAGGGGTATAAGGCTATGGACTCGGCATCTACCTTCTTTACAGTCTTTCTTAGCTCTGCGATTAATTGTTTAACGACGGAATCCGGGTTTTTCTCATCAACCTTTTCTACGGCTATAAAGGCTATTAGGACATTTTCCAGCTCCCCATAAGGTTTTTCAATCTTCTCCGCAGCCTTAATTGCCTTCTTTTTCGCTTTAAATTTAATGTAATCAGAATGAATCAGCAGAACTCGCATAGTAAGAATTAGAACATTAGAGAATATATTTAACTCAATAATCCGATATCTTTAAGTACATCAGATGATTAAAATGGTGACAAATATAAATATTAAAAAGGAATTGCCCAAAAACCCGATCGTTATAGAGGCTTTTCCGAGCAAGGGTTTTGTTTCTACGATTGCGGCAAAGTACATGATAGATGAGCTGGATATGGAGGTCATAGGCCATTTAAAATCCAGCAGGATCCAGAGCATTGCCGTGATTCATGACTCAACGCCGATGTATCCGATAAGAATCTACGCCAAGGATAATCTGATACTGATCTTTTCCGAGGTGAACGTTCCATTCCATCACGTGGGCGAGTTCTCCGGTGCTCTCAGTAGGTGGTTCAGGGAGATAAGACCCAAGGAGGTAATCCTGCTGGCGGGAATAGCTGGAAGATCGACAGACAAGGAGCATGAGATATTTAGCGTAACCACCGACCCAGAGCTGAAGAAAAAGTTAAAGGAATTGAAGGTAGAGGAGATAGATGAAGGCATGCTCACCGGAATATCGTCGGACCTTCTTTTAGATTGCATCGAAAACGAGATACCGGTAGTGGCTCTGATGGCAGAAACCCAGTATACACCGGATCCCCTCGGATCTGCATCAATGCTGGGAATACTGAATAATCTATTAAATTTAAATATTGACACGAGAAGGCTCGTTGAAAAAGGTGAGGAGATCGAAAGGATGTTCCATGATATCTCCGAACAATTGAGGAAGGGAATCGACGACACAAAGAAGATAGCTGAATATTCACCGATGTATGGATAGATAGATATGAAAGAGATAAAACTAATTGCCTTTGATCTGGATGGTGTTCTGACAGATGGTTGCGGGAGCTGGCAGGAGGTTCACAAAGCCTTGGGCACCTGTGATGCCGCAGAAGAACACGCCAAAGAATACCTTGCTGGAAAGATAACCTTTGATGAGTGGGCGAGAAAAGATACCGAGCTGTGGTATGGTGTTGATATCGAGAGGATAAGAGAGATCCTGTATAAGATAGATCTGATGTCCGGCATCGAATTCACTATTCCCAGATTGAGGAGAGATTATAAATTGGTCATCATAAGTGGTGGCTTGCAGATACTTGCCGACAGAATAAAGAACATGTTTGGCATGGATTATGCCATTGCAAATGAACTATTGACCGAGAATGGAAGGGTTTCGGGTATCCAGCAGATCGTTGACTTTAAGGGAAAGGGAAAAATTCTTCAAGAGATCGCCGAGATTAGTGACATTGACCTGGAGGAGTGTGCGGCAATCGGCGATTATTTAAATGACATCCCCATGTTTAAAGTTGCTGGCTTCAGGATAGCATTTAATCCAAAGGATGAGAGAGTAGTAAAGTTTGCGGATGAGATAATCTATGAGAAGGATCTGACCAGAATTCTACCCTATTTCAAGTGATGGAAATGAGATACGCCAATAGAATAGATAGAATCCCACCCTATCTGTTTGCCGAGATCGACAGAGAAATTGAAAGGAAAAAAAATGAGGGGGTAGATATAATAAATCTCAGCGTGGGAGACCCCGACCTCCCCACCCCCAGGAATATAGTTGAGAGATTACAGGAAGCCGCGAGGGATCCGGCAAATCACAGGTATCCATCCTATGCCGGAATGCCCGCCTTTAGAAAGACTATAGCTGACTGGTACAGGAGAAGGTTTAATGTATCTCTGGATCCAGAGGAGGAGGTTATTGCACTCATTGGTTCAAAGGAGGGAATAGCACACATTCCCCTAGCCTTTATAAATTCCGGGGATATTGCACTGGTTCCCGACCCCGCATATCCCGTCTATAAGATTGGAACCATCCTGGCAGGTGGTGAGCCCATTGCAATGCCTTTAATGGAGGAGAACGGGTTCAAGCCGGATCTGGAGAAAATCGACAGAGAGATTGCAAAAAAAGCGAAGATTCTCTTCATTAATTATCCAAATAACCCAACTACGGCGACGGCAGAATTAGAATTTTTCAGGGAGGTGGTTGATTTTTCTATAGACAATGAGATAATTGTCTGTCACGATGCCCCCTATACGGAGATGACCTTTAATGGCTATAAAGCCGGAAGTTTTCTGGAGGTTAGAAACGCAAAGGACATAGGAATTGAATTTCACTCCCTCTCCAAGACCTATAACATGACCGGGTGGAGGATAGGGTTTGCTGTTGGAAATTCAGAAGTTCTGGCGGGCCTGGGAAAGGTTAAAGAGAACGTTGACTCCGGGGTTTTTCAGGCCATTCAATATGCTGCCATAGAGGCATTAGAAGGTCCTCAGGATACTGTCAGAAAGAATATGAAGATATTCCGGGAGAGAAGGGATTTAATGGTCGACGGCTTACGGGATCTGGGCTGGAATGTAGAAAAACCAAGAGCTACCTTTTATCTATGGTTCAGGATACCAGAACCCTATAAATCCTCAATCAAATTCTCATCCGATCTTCTAAATAAAACGGGAATTGTTATGACCCCCGGCGTTGGATTCGGAAGCTATGGTGAGGGCTATGTGAGATGTGCATTGACGCAGAAAAAAGAGAGGCTGGAGGAGGCATTAGACAGAATCAAAAGATTCAATTTGAGATAAAATGATCATAACCATAGGCGGATCGATATGCTCCGGAAAGACGACCCTTGCAAGGGAGCTTGCGAAGAGATTTAACCTGAAACATATATCCGCGGGATCGATAATGAGGGAGATGGCAAAAA
>QMZJ01000109.1 GCA_003663115.1 Candidatus Altarchaeales archaeon
CTCAGAATCCAGCTCCTCCCCGCTCCGAATCTCCCCGGAGAGGATCTTTTCGATAATCTCCCTGAATTGTCTTTCCATAATAGAATATGAGAATTATAGTAAATTTAAGAAAAGTTTGATCAAAACATGACCCATCTTCGTTCGCTTCTCTCACTCGATAGGTCTGAATCTTAGTTTATTTGAATTCGCAGAGCGAATTCCATTTCTCTTTTTCGTCAACGTTTTTCTCTTTTCTAAAGAGAAAAAGGTTGATGGTCAACGGCGTCCCGGGGTTCCCACTTATTAAGCAGTACAGCCCGGATCGCTGGACGGCTTAACTTCTGCGTTCGGAACGAGAGCAGGTGTTGCCCGTCCGCTTTGACCGTTGACCGGTAGTTATATTCGATTTGGGATTTAAAAATTAAGCATTTATTTAGGCAATAGATCGGTAATCCCACTTAGGTCTATGGGTTCCGCGGGTAGCTCAAAGACGCTATCGCTCGGCGCTCCAAGTGTAAAGCTGGTTGCTATTATTTTGATGTATTTCTCCCGTCCCATCGCGGTTTCCGTTGATTCCATCAACAGGGGTATATTGTAGTTCGAATGTACGCAGTACCTCATTGTCCCCTTGGAGACCGTTACCCTGAAGCATTGGGCCGTCACACCCGCAATAACCTGGGTACCATCATATATGGATTTAGCTAGATCCTCTTCTATCTCGGAGGTCATATTCTCTATATCAAAACCAAACTCTGCATCCTCTTGCGTCTTTCCACCAATACAATTCCAGGCCCCCTGTATCTTTACACAGATGTAGGTTCCACCTGGAATGTTATAAAATCTCATCTCGGTTTCACCCTCAACGGTGTCGGTCATGTCAAGTCTGAACTTTTTACCGCCCAGATAGTGGGTTTGAGTCATTCGATTTGTCTCACCCTCTGTTGATACTGTTATATCATAAGCAACAGTGTAACCAGACGGTTTTCCAAGATTGGATATATCCTCCAATGATATTTCTCCCGATGGGGCTGCCGTAGTTGTTGTGAATTCCAGTGTTGTAGTAGTTGTAGTTTCTGCCTCACTCGGACCTCTGCCCATGCATCCGCAGATAAAGATCACCCCGATAATAATAAAAAGGATCATAATTTTTTCGGTTTTCATCTTTTAATCATCAAATTATGATAATAAATTTCAAGAATAAAACTATGAGAATCCCGAAATCTCATCCAAGGTATGAATCCCTGATGCGGAGACATTTACTGCTTGATGGATTGAAGAGGGGTTACGTGGCTGAAGCGGGTCTTATAGCCCACGGAAGAGGGGAGGCATTTGATTATCTGCTCGGGGAGAGGACCATAAAAGAGGCCAGGAATGCAGAAAAGGCTGCAGTTGCAATGCTCCTTTTATCAGAGAAACCCGTAATTTCGGTGAATGGTAATACCGTTGCCTTAATTCCAGGGGATATTGTCGAATTTGCGAGATCGATAGGTGCAAAGATCGAGATAAATCTTTTCTATAGAACACTGAAGAGGGAGAGACTGATCAAGGAAATTCTCTTGAGGAATGGCGCTGAGGAGGTTCTTGATACGGAAAAGGATTTCAGGAGGATTCCCGGTATTGATTCGGATCGAGGGAGAGCCAATCCCAGAGGTATCTTGTCCGCTGACACGGTCCTGGTTCCATTGGAGGACGGAGACAGAACCGAGGCTCTGATAAAGATGGGTAAAAATGTTATCGCCATTGATCTGAATCCCCTTTCGAGGACATCAAAATACGCGACCATAACGATAGTAGATAATGTCATAAGGGCCATACCTGCTATGATAAAACTCGCCAACGAGATGAAAGATTGGGAAAGGGAGAGATTGGAGAGAATAACGGAGAATTTTGACAATAAAAAAAATCTAAGGAGGATAATCTCACGAATGCGCAAAGGTCTTTAGCATCTCCTCCTCCATAAAATGCAGCTTTCCGGGGACGATCAATACGTGTGGTGGTCTCCCGAAATCGTAGTCCATTAGATCCCTTACCCTTCCGTATCTTATTATTGAATTACCGCCCAGACGTGCCGCACTCAAACATCTCGTTTCCTCTGTGAATATCCCCTCTTTTTTCTTTTCCTCAATCCTTAGGAGAATTCTAATTGCGTCGTTAACGGACATAAATCTGCTCTCTTCTGGCTTTATATCCAATAGAAAGAGTGTATGCAAGCCAGTTTTTAGATTCTCCCGTAAAACATCGTATGGGGAGGTTGGATAATAGCTCTTCTCAGGGAATGGTATGGATGTCGTTCTTCCGAATTTATAGATCTGTAAACCGGTTTCTGCAACCGCCGAATAAATGGATGATCCATGAATTACCCTTGTTTTTATGCCCAATTTTCTCGCGCGTAGAATTATATCCACATGGGTGGTCGCAACCATCGGGTCTCCCGGGGTTAAGAGCGCTGTTTCCTTCTTTGATGAATCCTTCAGTACATTCCCCTCCGGATGCTCCTCCAGGTCACATCTACTGAGTACATGAATTTTCTTCCCGACCAATTCCTCCAGATTCTTTAAATTGACGTTAGATGCACTGGTATAGAACTCCGCATAAACGGATTCAACATCCCTGAGAACTTCTAATGCCCTGAGAGTAATATCTCTCTCATCATAGATTCCCAGACCTATCAGATACAGCATTGTAAAAAAAGAAAAGAAGAAAGGTTAAGGCCCTATTAAGGCCTTTTTGGTTCATTCGCTATTTCCCTTACGCGTGGATGTTCTCATTTAGCCAGTCGATCAGAGCGTCTCCAGCGGCAAGTGTTTCCTCGTACTCGTAGCCAGCAACTATTAGCAGATTCCCGTCCTTCTTAACTATAAACTTGTCCGGTTCCGCTGCAATTTCATCCTTTGTAACGGTACACATTCCATTGACTGCCGGACCACCAACGATGATTAAATTCTTGGTTGTGTCCGCACCGACCTCTGGAACCACTAAGTGACCAATTATCTTGTTCACTGTAGCGGTTGTGTATTCCTGCTCCTCTGCCCCGGCTACGGTTACCGAGAACTCCTTCACCTTGAAGGTGCAGCATCCAGCGGTTATCTCTTTACCCTCGTCATCCTTTGTTATTGTATCCTCCACAAAGGTCGTTTCCTCTCCAATGCCGAGGAAGTACGTGGCATCTACATCCTTCTGCGGATGACAGAGTGTCACTGAGTCGATCTTGTTGTCCACGCCCCAGTCGATGGTGTATTCATCGCCGCTGAATGGTGCGATCAACAGGGTGTCAATGTCTTCGTCTACGTTCGCAATTCTATTGGCCAGGTTTGCACTCCTGTTTGTAGTACCAAAACCAGTGTACAAACCGATACTGTTGTCGTACTTCCACTCCTTATTTTCATCGTAACCCCTGTCCGTAAAGTCGATAACTGCATATTCATCCTTATTGTCATCTCTGCTATGGAAGATAACCAAGAGGTCGTCATCGTTCATGGTAGTGGCGTTGTTTGGATCTGCATCGCCGTTCCAATCACAGGTTTCATTTGACTCATTGGCATTCACATCACGTGGGAAGTCGCACTCTCTCATTACCTTCATTGTAAGGTAGTTGTCCGCCTCAAACTTATCTATCGTTCCGACCATACCTTCCTCTATTGTCAGATACGTATCATTCTCATTCTGTGAATACATTATGGTATTTGAGCTCTCATCGAACCATAGAACTCTGCTCCCGTCGTAACCCCAGAACAGATCTTTTGGCTCTAAGGTTATGTTTTCGTCGCGCTCGTACTTACTTGAATCAATGTCGTCCATGGCATCCACGAGGGCAATCTTTCTGATTTTCAGATCTGAAATGTCACTACAGTTATCCCATGTGTTACCGGGTATGCGAGGTAATTCTGTTTGCAATGTATTATCCGGATCACAGTATCTGTACAGTGTTCTCTTCACTTTGGATCCGCTGATCAATGGCTTTCTCGTTATATCCACTGTATGATACTTGTCATCTCCGCTGGTGTCCTTCTTGTACTTTGAATACTCCCATACGTTGCCGTCAAGGATAAAGGTGTCTCCCTTGCTGAATGGTCCCTCATCCAGTCTTACATCGTCGTATCTGTTACCATCCTCTCCGGTAAAGCTGAGCAACATCTGATACACATCGGAGCCTCTCTCCAATACGATGTTGCCTTCGCCCTCTCCTGAGCACGGGGCATCTCTGTAGTTACTCGTCATATAACCCTTGAACGTCAGCATGAACTGGCTCGGGAAGTTCAGGGATTCGTCAACCCCCAGTGCATTGACGCCTTTTATGTCATCCGTAAGGGTAACATCTATCTGTTTTAAGACCTTAAGCTCTTTTCCACCAGCATCCACGTCTGGATATTCATCTATGTCACAATCCCAGTTTATATTATTGCAGTGAGTGGTATTACAACCGCAAACTTGGGCATAATCACTCCATTCAACCCTCCAGCCATCGTACTCGACACCGCCGAGCTCGAGGTCTTCGCCGTCCTCAAGAACTATCTGACTTGAGGTATCATACACGATGATGGAGGCTGTTTCAACTGCCCCGGCCGCCTCGGCATATACACCAGCTATCTCTAAA
>QMZJ01000110.1 GCA_003663115.1 Candidatus Altarchaeales archaeon
GTATATGATGCAAGAATTCACGTTCCCTGGCTTTAACTCATTCAACCACTAGGGTTCCACTTATCCAGAGCCGCCTGCAGCTCTCTATGTTCCTTTGCATATTCCTCTAAGGGGATGGAATTCATTACTGCGTCAACTGCCTGTCTCATCGCCATCGCCCCCTTTCGCGTTCCTTCGGGATGACCGTGAACCCCTCCCCCCGCCTGAATTATGATATCATTTCCAATGATCCCGATCAATTCTGGAACCAACCCCGGATGCAATCCGCCAGAACAAACGGGAAATACATCTTTAATATCATACCATCTCCTCGTAATCCCCTCCTTAGTTTCAACAACCTCCTCCCTGGGACCCTCCATCTTACCTACTGCAGTACCTATATGCAGTTGATCAACGCCGATAAGCCTGGAAATCTTTGCCAGAACGAGCATCGAAATTCCGTGTTTCTTATTTCTTGTAAAGGCGGCATGCATCGCCCTGTGAGCGTGTATTACCAGGCCTAAATCCTCTTCCCTCAGGGATTGAACCGCCGAAAATCCCGCCGTGACGATATCGATCATCACGTACTCACACCCATTTTCCCTGACAAATTCTGCACGACGTATCATCTCCCCGGTTTCTGCAGTAATATTTGGTATATAGATCTTCTTTTCCCCTGTTTCCTCCTCTGCCCTATCCCTCATCTCCAGGGTTTTTATAACCCTCTCCTTAAATGGATTAAAGGATTGATTTGTGAGATTTTCATCATCCTTGACAAGATCACAGCCCCCCACCCACGACTCATAAGCTACATGCGCGTGTTTTTCGGAATTTAAACCCAGCTTCGGCTTTATTATCGTTCCAACCAGGGGTCTTTTCCTCACATGTAGGATTCTTCTAACGCCATGAATGCCGAACCTGGGACCGGGAAAGGATTTTACGATATTCTCTGGAAACTCCACATCCAGAAGTCTGAGGTTTTTTATAGCCTTCATCCCAAAGATATTCCCCGCTATGCTGCTCAAGATCTGTGGAATATTCCCTTCCTCGAATAATAAAGAGGGATATGCTATCAGGACCTCACCGGATTCCTTTATCCTAAAGACATGTGGACCCAATTTCTTAATACCCGGCTCCATTGTTGTTAGCTCGGTCCATGTTCCTATAGAGGACTCCGCTGCAATGTCCTCACACGCCTTTTCTATCGAAACTCTGACTTTGGGTTCTACAAGGAATTTACAGATAAGATCTTTTTTGAAGGGTTTGTAATTCGGGTCTATATAGGACATCACCTCACCTCACACCACACCCTTTGTAGAAGGAATCTCCTCTCCAATAATCCTGGTGGCATCATACAATGCCCTTGCCAACGCCTTAAAACAGCTTTCTACCTTGTGATGATCATTCTTTCCCTCTACGAGCATGTGAAGATTGAATCTTCCGTTTAAGGCAAATGACTCAAAGAAGTGTGGAATATTCTCCTTTGACAGATCGCCGAGCTTACCCTCTTTAAATTCTGAGAACGGAATTTCTACCTTTGCGTAACCTCTACCACTTAGATCAACAGCTACAGTAGCTAATGCATCATCCATGGGAACAATTGCACAACCCATTCTTTGAATTCCCTTCTTATCCCCCAGTGCCTTTTCCAGAGCCATACCCAGACAGGTTCCAATGTCCTCCACCAGATGATGGTCGTCAACCTCAACATCACCTTTAGCGTCAATCCTCAGATCAAATCTCGAATGTCTGGAAAGATTCTCCAGCATGTGGTTCAGGAACTTTAATGGCGTTTCTATCCTGTATTCTCCGATCCCATCCAGATTTAATTCGAGAGAGATCCGGGTTTCTTTCGTCTTTCTTTCAATCTTTGCGGTTCTCATTCTTCGTCATTAAATGATTAAGATTCAATTTTTATATCTGCCTTTTTTAGATCCGAATCCCCTTAACTCCAGGGCTATTGCCTGTTTCTGTGCACGCTCTAAGGATATAGTGAGAAGAGGTATTAAGAGGGCAATATAACCTAAAATTCTCCTCCTGATGCCCACATCCTGAATTGAAAACCCCCTGGCTTTCTGAGCCTCGAGGATTCTCTCGAGGTCATTGAAGATTAAAGCAACTGAACGGTTTATAAAGATAAGGAGAAAGGTAACGCTTGCTGGAATCCGAAATTTTGAGATCCTCTGCATTAATCTCAATGGGCTGGTCGTCATAATAAATATGAGGGATGAGGATAGAAGGCAGAAGAGTCTTAGAGCTATCTTAATGCCAATCACGAGGCCATCTATTGAAACCCTGGGATTAAAGAAGAACAGGCTTGGGTTTTCTCCAGCGAATGACCAGTGGAAAAACACCTGAAAGATAACTATAAATGGAAAGACGAAGAGGAAGAAGAATCTCGTCTGTCGTAGGAATCTCTCTGTAAGACCCGAGTACATAACTATGATGAAGATGATAACGCTTAGTAGAACCAGAAATGATAGCTCTGAATATAGCGTCAGGATCCAGAATGCTATCATGAGGAATACCTTAATTAAAGGATCCATACTATAAAAAATTCCCCTTCCCTCTCTATACTCAAAGATGTTTTTCATTCCTCGCTTATCTTGCCATCAGCAATGATGAATCTTCTATCAGTAAGTGATTTATAGTAATCTGGATAATGGGATATAACGATGATGGTTTTACCGCTTTCCTTTATAGCCCTTAAATATTCAATGAGGTGCTTCTTTGCCTCGAAGTCCAGGTATGTCATTGGCTCATCGAGGATGATGATATCTGGTTCAGAAACTAGTACAGATGCCAAGGCTATCCTCTGCTTCTCGCCGGTTGAGAAGGCGTGTGGGCTTCTGTCGCGATATTCTTTTAGGTTAAAGAGTTCTAGAGTCTTATTTAGGTTATCCTCATTTAAGCCAAGTGAATCCAGAGTGAACCTTATTTCATCCTCGACGGAATTTCTGAAGATCTGATGCTCGGGGTTCTGGAATATAAAACCAATTAACTTTGCAATTTCTCTCTGAGAATAATCCTCTATGCCTTTTCCATTGATAATAATCCTGCCTTTCTGTACTTTAAGAAGTTTGTTTAAATGCTTGACAAGGGTGGTCTTTCCGCTGCCATTCTTACCGAGAATTAATATGAATTCCCCATTTCCAATATCCGCACTGATCTTTTTAAGTACGGGTCTCTCAACCTTGTAACTGAGGTCCCTTATGGTTATCTGCAGATCATTACTTGTTGAAATTTTGTGGTTACCCCAGTTATAGTTTATCGGTTCAATTCCTAAATCTGAGATATGGGCCTTTTCGAGGAAGCCTCTATCTCTCGTATCCTCCACAATCCTTCCATCCCGAATAACTAAAAATCGAGAGCAATACCTCGCAAAGTGTGTGTTATGTGTAATTAGAATTATGGTCTTCCCGTGAGCATTGAGATGTCTTAGAATCCCCAGAAGGTGCTCCCTTTCCTCTGAATCGAGCTGTGATGTCGGTTCATCCAGGATCAGAATATCCGGATCTGTAACCAGGATGGAAGCTATAATAACCCTCTGTTTCTCACCCTCAGATAACTCAAGTGGATTTCGCTTTAGTAAGGGAGAGAGTTTCATCTCCTTTGAGATCTCTTCCATCTTTTTAGATGAAATGCCAAAATTCTCTATCTGAAATCTGATTTCATCATCAACTCTTGGAAAGAAAAGCTGAGATTCGTAATCCTGCATCAGAATTCCAACATCCGAGATGATATCGTGAATTTCATTCTCTCTTGTGTCCTTGCCATTGATCAGGACCCTGCCCTCAAGCTTCCCCCGAAAGAAGTGCGGAATGATTCCAGTCATACAAAGTGCTAGAGTTGTTTTTCCGCAACCATTTGGACCGAGAATGGCTACGAACTCCCCCCGTTTTATCCTCAGATTTATATTCTTTAATGCGGGCTTTTTTGCCCCGAGAAAAGAGAAGGAGAGATTCTCAATTTCTATAACCATTATTAACCACGATAGATCAACCACCTGATTCTTGGATTTGAATCTACTGCAATTACGAGTGGAGCTGTTATAAGTGTTGAGATGAACGCCACTATTACTCTCTCCCAGGCTGCCGCGATGGCAAAGGGTATATAGAGATCGGCAACCTGATTTGGTGTTAATCCAAGAATAGAATAACCATACAACCCAAACAGGAGATTGCCCATCATTGCATCCATCTCTAAGCCAATGAAGGATACCAGGAATACTGTGAAGAATAGGTATTTTTTGTTAATCTCTTTCTTAAAGGTTTTCTTGACCAGAGAGATTGCTGGGAAGATCAATATCACTGCAAGATATTTATCCCAGAGCGTCCATATTGGAACATACACATCTCCCGGAGCGATGAAGAATAACCCCAGGAGGGTGATCGCTAAGATTATAATCTCGTACCTTCTGTACATCATTAGAGCTATAGAAATTGCGCCCGATGCCATCGTGAGGAATCCCGCATGGAGGAATAGTGTGCTTGGTCTGTATAGATTATACACTAAGGAACCAACTGTAACACCGATCCCGCCCAAAAA
>QMZJ01000111.1 GCA_003663115.1 Candidatus Altarchaeales archaeon
CTCGCGAAGGATGTCGAAATTCTGAATTTGAAGGGCATAGGAATGGCAGAAACACCAAACATTGCGGGCAGGCTCTTTACCTTGCTTGGAGAGAACAATATAAATATCATCATGATATCCGGATCATCCGAGTCAAATCTGTCTTTCATCGTCAAGAAAGATGATGTTAAACGGGCGGTTGAGCTCCTGAATGAAGAGTTCGTTGGAAACGGTATCAGAAGCCTGGAGGTAATAGAGGACGTGTGCATAATAACCGTCGTTGGGGCGGGTATGGCGGGTACTAAGGGAATTGCGGCGAGGATATTCCAGACCGTTGCCGAGAACGATGTAAATATAATAATGATAGCCCAGGGTTCCTCCGAGGTGAATATATCCTTTGTTGTTGAAAGGAAAGATGGCACTAAGGTCATAAAAGCATTACATAAAAAATTCATAGAAGATGAAAACCAGCTTAATTAATAGGGCAATAGACATCCTCAAGAATGCGGGTTATCGTGTATCCGATTGCAGCACCTCAAGAAGCTGCTTCGATATACTCGCGAAGAAGGAAAAAATTCTCCTGATTAAGGTACTTGCAAATATAGATGGCCTGACTAGAAGATGTTCATTGGAGTTGCGGAATGTAGCTTCAATAATATCGGCAATCCCTCTAATCTTGAGCGACCATATGAAGTCAGCAAAGCTCTGCAGGGGTATTATCTATACCAGATATAATATCCAGGTAATAAATATAGCAACCCTTGAGGATATCGTTAATGAAAAGATGCCCCTGATTTATTCTGTTCGAGGTAATTACTGTATCAAGATCGACCCATCTTTACTTGTCAAATTGCGTAAGGAACTTGATATGACTCAGGAAGAGCTGGCTGATGAGCTTGGTATATCAAAACAAAGTGTACGTAGATATGAATTCTATGGGAGAATGTCAGTAGAGGTCGCGGAGCATTTGATGGAGATCCTAAAAAATAATATTGCAATTCCCAATGACGTTTTTATTTCAGGGCCCCCTCTCCACCATGGCTATGATATCATGGGCAGAAGACTAACAAAGCTTAGGAGGATGGTACTGGAGAAATTCAGAGACATGGGGTTCTCTGCTATTCTGACCAACGCGCCCTTTGACATAGTCGCAATGGAGAGCGAGGACGAGAGGATACTTACAACAGTTAGTGACGATAGTAGAAGATTGAAAAGGAAGATAGATACCATTGATGAGATTTCTAATATAATTGGCAGCTACAGGGTATGTATAAGCAACCGACATGAAGATTCGGATGTGATCATAATTAAACCAAGAGACCTGAACAAGATAAAAGATTCCGAGGAATTGATCCAGATGCTTGCCAATTCTTGAGTATTTATAAGCAAGTGAATCCATATGTAATCATAACCATATGTAACTACAGACGGGGTGTTAAACATGAGGCCTTGGAGAAGAAGAGATAGAATATTTGACTTTTTTAGAGATTTCGAAGAGGAGCTTGAGGAGATAAGGGATGATTTAATCCGAATAACCGAATATAATGAATTAAGAGCTATCGACGAAATAGAACCCTTAGTTGATGTGATAGAGAGGGACAGGGAGGTAATGGTGGTCGCCGAGCTTCCCGGGGTCAAAACAGAGGATATCTCTCTATATATCTCAGAGGACATCCTGAGGATAGATGTCGACACTACTGCCAGAAGGTATCACAGGAAATTAAAACTCCCATGCAGGGTAAGATCCGACACAGGTACAGCCACCTATAAAAATGGCGTTTTGGAGGTAAAATTAGAGCGCCGAGAGAAAGACGGGAGCGGTAAGTAGGGGAAGGTCAACCAATCCATTCCCACTCGCAGCAGTTCCGACCTGCATTTTCATCACGAACTGGTTCATGTTCATATCTCAGGTTTCTTCTCCACCCCCGTCCTCATTTCTCTCCGTGGACCCTGTCCCACTTCCTCACCCCGTCCGGCAAAATCAACATGGACGGTCTTCCGTTTTTCGGTGTATATCCGACCTCTGATTAATTCGGTCCAACTGTTATTTAAATAACAAATTATTTATAAATAACTGATATTACAATATCAATATGGATCTATCACTTCAAAATCCGTGGTGGAAAAATCCCGGAGCAATAGAAGACGATGAAAAGGTAAAAGAGGCACTAAATAAAAGACAGAGGGTTACCTACTCCTTCAACCTGACCCAGAATACCCTAATTCTTGGTCCAAGACAGGTTGGAAAAACAACCATGCTAAAACTCTTCACCCACGACCTCATCAATGGGGGTGTAAATCCAAGAAATATTTTATACTTCTCCTGTGAACCATTAAGTAAGAAGCGAGACATAATCGAGGTTCTCTCGGATTTTGATAGAATCTCCTCCGAATTGAAAGGTAAGAAATATCTGTTTTTGGACGAGGTCACTCAGATCAGAGACTGGGAGCTGGCAATAAAATACTTTCTCGAAACCAAACTTTCTAAGAACAAGCTCCTTGTCACAACAGGTTCTAATGCACTGTTGCTAAAAAAAGGATCAGAGAGGTTACCGGGGAGGGATTTAAAGGTAAGTTTGTTCCTTCCCCTGAGTTTTAGAGAATTTCTATTAAATTTTGCAAGTAAAGAGCTAAAACGAGAATTGAAAAAAAATAGGATGAGATATGAAGAGCTCACAGATATGAGAAAATTAAAGTCTATGACTGTAAAATTATCGCCCTTTCTGGATGAAATCAATGCGAAATTATATATCTATCTGAAGACCGGCGGTTATCTGAAACCGATATACGAGTTCCTTGAAAATAATTATATACGTGAGGAAACCTATGAGATCTATGTTAAATGGATTCTCGGTGATCTGAGTAAATTGGATAAGCGGGAATCCATATTCAAGTCCATGATCAGGGGGGTAATAAAGAATTATTGCTCAAAATTTTCTCTCCTCTCATTTGCCCGGGAGATGGAAATACCCTCCCATGTAACGGTTTCAGAGTATCTTGAGACTTTTCAGTCCCTCTTACTGGTAAATAATCTCTATCAGGTTGATCTGAGTAAAAAACTTCCCGTCTTTAGAAAGGAGAGAAAGTGTTATTTTATCGACCCCTTCCTTTATTCCGTGTTTAAGGGTTATTCTCTTGGAAGGTATCAGGACTACTCGGAAAATTTAGAGGACAGGTTACTCCAGGGGATTGTATGTGAGGCACTGGCAAGACTTAATCGGCAATATTTAGACATAACCCATTTCCTCTGGTTTTATACAAAGAAAATGGAAACGGACTTCGTTCTAAAAATCCAGGATTCCCTCATCGGAATCGAATTAAAATTCAGGGATAAAGTAGAGAAGCGGGATTTTCCAAACTTCTATTCCTTTGACAAGAGAATATTGTTGAGCAAGAGGGATCTGAATTTTGATGATCCTTTCATCATCCCAGTTGGCTTGTTTCTGAGTCTGATCTAATGAATAAGATTGAGCAACTTCCTGTACATGTAGCCGCTTCCAGGATCTCTCCTCCCCACCACCTCACCGAGCAGAGCCAGATCTACCGGGTTGTTGGAAACATCACGACGGGATCTATTATCTCGTTAGTTTCTTCAACTCATCCAGCTCCTTCCAGAAGACCTCCTCTTCCCTTTCCAGGATCTTCTCGTGCTTTCCGAACATCCTCTCAAAGCTCTCTCGCAGCTTTCTCATGGCTCTCAGCTCCATCAGCACCAGGATCAGTGCCAGAATCACCCCAACATTAACCAAAATCAATACCCACACAAGATCCACATAGTAGTTAAATATGTACATTTTTTTCCTCATGAACTCTACTTAATTTCTTCATCCTTTGTATGAGAATTCTGATATCAAAGTATTTGCATTCTGCAGAGCAATCGTTGGAATAAATAAGAGCCCCTTTCCGATCTCCCGAATATCTGATCTACTACTTTCGGTAGCTTGCCAGTTATGTACCATACGTTTATCCATACTCCTCAAGGAAGCTAATTGCTTTTAATTCTTAGGTTTTCAGATTTATAAAGGAATGGAAACGGGCACACTCAACCTCTTCAACTCCTCCAGCTCCTTCCAGAATCTCAATATTTCACCCCGCCATACTCCGGTATCCTCTTCCCCTCCTCCCCACCTCACCCTCACAGAATAGTTTCCTGGCAACAGTGTAATCACGTGTTCCTTATCTCTGATCTCTATAGGGTCCATAACAGCCAAAAATAGTATTCTTCCCAATACCGGGCATTGGAAAAAGAATCGCTTGTAGCCATCAAATTGTGAATCCTGTACTGGGAAAACATCAGCGAATTTCAATCGCTTTTTATACTCTGATGTCAATACTATAACTCAGAATTCTTTAGAACTCTATAATTTGGGGTGAGTTGGTTGGCTGAGAGAACCAAAGCTCAGGTGAGAGCAGAGGAAGAAACACAAAAAACAAAAGAACTTCCCGTGGAGTTGGCTTTCGTGGTTATTATC
>QMZJ01000112.1 GCA_003663115.1 Candidatus Altarchaeales archaeon
TCAGTTACATCTGCCGGTATATTATAGACCAACCAGTGGATGAAATCACCTCCCGGGGCATCCGGATCTATACAGGTTAAGGCAAATGCCTCCGTCTCATCTGGAAAATCGGACCATTTCAGGAGCGGGTTTATGTCTCTACCATCACAGGTAAACTCAGATGGTATAAAACCACCATCCTCAAAGTCATTGCTTTCTATGCAGTTTTACATGCCATGTATGTCCCCCTATGTCGCATTTTGAACACCATAGGCAGAGCTCTGGTTTTTGGGTAGAGCATAAGCGCTAAAGGAGTTGTAATTTCGTGAATAAAAATTAAATTAATCATAACTCAGCCCTTCGGGCTGTCACACTCAGGACCTTCGGTCTTGTGTGCGTAGGCTTCGCCTACACATCGCTCACTTCGTTCGCAGATGACAGGCCTGTGGGCTGGAAAGCTTATTGAAGGGTATTTAAATATTTATTCTACTAATATAATAGAATAATTAAAATTATTCTACTAATATAGTCGATAAAATGAAACTGAAGGATGTGACCTGGCGTTTAGTCTATGATAGATTGTGGTTAAGGTTCAGTGGAGAAGAATTTAGGTTTGAGGATGCACTGGAGGTCATATTTGGTGAGAAATTCAGTAACAAAGAAATAAAGTACGTCTCAAAACTGCTTAATGAAATAGAGGATAATGCCTATGCAATTCATACCAGAGCGAGTTACGATCGAAGAGTCAGATTATATAAACTCCTTAATCCAGAGAAAGTGAGCAATGCCAGGGCAATATTACAGAAAGTGCATCAAAGAGGTAATGCATACACGTTCAGTGATCTGGCGAAAGAAGCATTTAAATCAGTTAACTGGAATTACATGTACATAAAGGATTCTGCTGTCGGTTTCTACAGTAAGTATTATCGTTCCGTAGACGTTCACCATCTTTCTATCAAAAAAGAGGATCTGGATGGGTGGATTGCCCTTTTCAAATTCTGGAACTTCCAAATCCTCCTTAATGGCGAAATTGTACACGAGTCAAAATTCAAAAAACAAGCTATTCATCTACATACAGATTTAGACAATAGAAATGACCAGATTGCTGAAATGACCAATCTTCATTACCAGCCACCTCATTACACAATCGCGGAATCTCTGGAGGATAATGACGTGCTCGGTGCATTATCTGTAATGATAAGAAGTAAGAACACTCTAATATGGGACAAGGTAATAGAAGCAGCTAAAGAGTACAGAGTGATAAACACATTGGGTTTTTGTATGGATGCCATAAACAAAGAAGCAAACAGGGAAATATTCAGTGAAAAATTAATTGAAAAGGTAGAGAAGTTAATTGAAAAGCGAATCGAGGTTATTGAGGCAATACCTGAGTTAGGCACTACAGAATATGCTAATTTCAAACCCCTAGAAAAAAAATGGAATGTGAATTGTCATCAAGCAAATATCTTCACAAAGGCGGTTGAGGATCTGGTAAAATGATGGAAGACAAGGTAGAAAGGGAGAGTCTGAAGGATCTAGAAACAATAGTCAAAGAAGCAAAAAATTGGAAATTGAACCTTGTGGTAATAGGAGGATACGCCATTAGGGCATACACCAAGGGTTACAGATATACCAAGGACATAGATCTTGTTTCCCCTAAGAAGGACATAGGAGGATTAATCGCATTACTAAAGGATCTGGGCTATAAAGTAAAGGAAACCCAATTCGGGCTGAAGGGTAAGAAAAAACTGAATGGGGGATTCATCAATCTGGACATATCGATCCATGAAGTATGGGACGTGTCCACAGATAAGAGATACCCTGCAGATGAAATCCTAAAGGAATCCAGATCAATGGAGATTTCAGGTTTCTTTGAGAAGGGTAGAAAAATAAGGGTCAAGGCATCTGTAGCATCCCTTGAGGATCTGATCATACTCAAATTAATGACCAGGGGCAGGGAGAGGGATGTAATCGACATAATATCCCTGCTTATTGACAGATGGAACAACCTAGATCTGGAGAAACTTGCTATCAAATGTTCAAGATCAAATCTAAGTAGACATATAAGAGATCAGGCGCTTGGAATTGTTGCTCTAATCAGATTAGGTGAGGCAAGGAAGATCTGGTTATCCATAACCGGTCAGAGACTCATGAGAAAAACAGAAACCGAACTAATTAGACATCTGAGAGAGATTGATAAAAGGTTAAGTTAAATATTACTTTTGTAATGGTCAGCTTTTGACCATACGATTTTTAAGTATCTCACGATACTTGTTGGGTGAGTATCCATTGACCCTCTGATGTGGTCGATCATTATATCCCCTCAACAATTCTTTGCTATTTGTCATATATTAGCCAGAGGTTATTAAATTCTTATCCAGTTTCAAGAGGAACAGAGAGACTGGAATTCTCGGATATCTCTCACTTAGATTTAATCGTCCTTGGTCAAAATAAAGCCGTTTCTGAATTTCATAATTCCTCCCAGATCATATCTCCTCTGTTCTCTGTACTTTACCTCTATGGCTATAAGCTCCTTATTCTTCACTACGAAATCTACCTCCTTTCCTCTTTTACCTCTCCAGTAGTAAAGTTCCCTGATTCTGGATAAATGATCACAGACAATACTTTCTATTAACTTTGATTTTTCCTCAGGATCATGGAGCGATTTCATCATGTCATGGAATGTCATATTGTAGAGAAATTTCTTTATGGAGTGATAGATGAAAGGATCCCTATATAGATCTTCTTCTGTCTGAGAAGAGAGACCTTCATAGATGGATCCATCTGGAACAGATACTCGAGAACAAAAGAATGCTTTAGATCATCAACATATTCATGAATCGTATTTACAGATCCAATATCTGTTTTTTTCTGTAGGGTTTCCCACCCTACGGGGGAAGAGGTGGTTTCAATTACTGCCTTTAGGATTTCCTTCAGATAATGATCATTCCTTCCAAGTTTTCTGAAGTCTCCTATGATCCAGTTTATATAATCTGAAAATAGATATTCCTCAATCTCTATCAAAAATGTTTCAGTGAAGTGAAAGTTTATTTATAAATAAACATTCAGTGAAGTGAAAGTATTCCGATATGAAATTGCTTTGTTAGTGGTGTTGATGGCTTTGGTGGGGATTGTGAAGGGTCTTGTTGTGGAGTTCTTTATTCTCTTTCTCAAAGAACAAACTCCTATTTCTACTTTTCGGTTTTTTATCCTCTCAAGATGAATGATTATGTGTAGCTAAACACGTACAATCTAACAAAATTCCTATTTAAACCCTAAATTGTAGATAATATCGGGTGGTTGGGAGGATGAAATTTAATAACATTATTGTTGTGTTTTATCTGTTACTACTTTTTTCTATCGGCGTGAATGCAGATGTCTTAGTAACTAAGGAAGACATAACCACCGGAAAGTATATCATCCCAGTTAATGATGAGATAACCGATGTCGTCATCACAGCCTATGAACATCTCCTTCTAATTTCATTGGATATGTGGAATAACTCTTACCTGAGTTTCTTCAATGAGTCGATGATAAAAAAGGACGTATCCTATGTCGTGGTCGATAATTCCATTTATGTACGGTTGCGAGGTATCTATAGTTATGATTTGGGGGTTTATGACGAACATCCCAATATCCCCAGTATTCCAATGGTGAACATTACAAGACCCAATGTACATATTAGTGTTCCCAAAGATTCTGGCATAGTAATTATACACCCATTACCACTACATGGGATACCTATGCTTGATAATGATACCTATATTCCCGATGTCACCTCCCACATTGGTGAAAAATTTATAACTAAGAACGGGATGATCACTGGAGAGCGTTCTAATCCCATACTCTACAGAATATCCAATATTCCGGAGTATGTACAAGAAATCCACTTAACTATCGGTTCTGGGGGTTCGATAGGTTTATATCTAAATAAAGACAACGAAGGATTTACAAAAACAGCCAAAACCTCGGTGAAAACTTCTCAAGTCGGATCAACATCAGAAACAACTAATATGGCTTGGCCTATGTTCCATCATGACCTGAGGCATACAGGACATAGTCTTAGTAGTGCTCCAAAAACGAGTGATTTAGCATGGAGTTACACTACAAGGGGTGGTGTATGGTCATCCCCGGCAGTAGCTGATGGCATGGTCTTTGTAGGGTCTCGTGATAACAAAGTATATGCACTGAACGAATCCACGGGGGCACTTATCTGGAGTTATACGACAGGTGATCAAGTATGGTCATCTCCCGCGGTTGCCAACGGCATGATCTTCATAGGGTCTAATGACGGAAAACTCTACGCTTTTGGTCAATATCAACCTCCAGCAATTCCAGATCTAACCCTAACACGAGATGATATAACATTCTCCCCGAGCTCTCCGGTAGAGGGCGATCTTGTAACAATCAATGCGACTGTTCACAACATCGGGGATGGGAATGCAGAA
>QMZJ01000113.1 GCA_003663115.1 Candidatus Altarchaeales archaeon
ATGTACCGCTCCCAAAGAGGTCCAAGACGCATTCGGGAGGGAGTATTCACCATATATGATCTGCCATTCGCCAGGCCAGTATCCGAGCCGAGAACTATATGCCTTGGCATCTTTCATCACTCATTTTCATAGTTATTCAAAAACCCTTAAATCCTCCTTATAACATCGGATATACAGGAAAATCGGCAGGGTAAATGGCAACAGGACAACGCAGGGGTGGTAGGGTCCGCTATAGGTACTTAGAAAACCATTCAGCGAATTAAACCACCCTTCCGCCTCCTCTGCCGGCAAGATCGAGTTTGTTAATACTTCAAATAAATCATTAACTGAAAAGACCCAGAGCATTATACAGGCTAAAGTTACTAAAGCTAAACCATCAATGGACTTAAGCTTTGATGCACCAGTTAACATGAAGATACCCATCGAAGCAATTACTGTGCCCCTTATCACTGCGGGGGGTATATTAAGTATTCCATAGCTGAACTCCCCACCGGTGAAGAAGAATAATAACTCGAGGAATCCAGATCCAATTACGAACAGGGATAAAATTCCAAAATAGTACTGCCCCAATGAGTATTTTGTCTTTGGGTCCATTTTGTTAAGCAACCCCCATTAACATCCATAACCCATGCAACAATCCACCGAATGTAAATGTGGAGATTATGAGGATGGCTATTGATTTTAAAAGACCTCTAAAACCCAGTTCTTTCCACAGCACTGCAAATGTGGCAATACATGGAAAGTAGATCGAGATTAATACAACCGAGGTGAATAATTGGTACATCGACATAGGAATTGCGGATAATTGTGCAACTGCCAGGTCCTTTCTCAAAAAGGCGGTAACCAGGGGTAAGATTGTCTCCTTGGGAACGCCAAACCATCCCGCTAAGATGGGTTCAAGGGCTATAGACAATCTACCCATGATGGATCTATCACCTTCCTCAAATGAAACTAAAGTTAGGTTTCCATTTTCTATACCGACAATATAAAGGATATTAACCAGTAGAGAGCCCAAGATTACAAAGGGAACTGCGTGCACTAAAAAGCATTTAACCCTTATCCACGTCTTCATAGTAAGGTTCTTCCATATGGGCCTCTGATATGGTGGGATATCTATTAAGATCTCAGGGGATCTTCCGGGGAGAATTTTATTTAGAATCCAACCCACTACAAAATAACCCAGGAGGAGATAACCTATTATGGCAAACATTAACCAATTGCCGTATTCCCCAGCAATAGTTTCCTCCATTATACCGAGCTGAGCACCACAGGGGATAAAAATTGCTAGAATGGTCATCATCATAAACCTTTCCTTCTTTGTTTCTAAAATTCTTGCTGCTGTAACTCCGGGGATATTGCATCCAAAGGAGAGTATAGTGGGAACGATGGCAAACCCGTGCAGGCCTATTCTATGTAGGATATTGTCTACTAAGACGGCAAGCCTTGGAAGATAACCTATATCCTCCAATAAAGCAACGGATAGGTAGAGGGGTATTATAGCCCACAGTACAACCCCAAAGGGGACAAATAGACCTGTGGTTAGGACACCGAATGCCTCAAAGCAATTATCGGCTCCGGGAGTTCCCACTAGTAGGGCATAGAGCCACGAGGGTTCTTTCGGGAATATATCCTGAATCCATGGCAGATAGTGTTCATCAAACAGGGGAACCATAAATCCATCTGTAAAGAATCCGGCAAATGTTGAAAAGAACATCCAGACAGAAAAGAGAATTCCCAGGGCAATAGGTATACCCGTCAGAGGTCTTATGGTTAGATCGCCTATGGCATCCTTCAAACTGAGTCTCCTTGGCTTGAGCGTGACTACCTCTTCAGCCAGTTTATCCAGGTAATCCCATCTCTCCTCGGGTGTTAATTTCAATTTATGCATCTTTTACCCCTTCTTTTATCCTCCTCAAGATTTCACGGAGGTGTTCGTTCATAGACTTTTTTTCCTTGGCCATTATAACCTTTTTGATCCTCTCCATGTCTGCCAACTCCTTGATCCCCTCCCCGGAGATAGCCACGGTGGGAATTACCGGGATTCCCAGAATCTCCCTCAACTTTTTTAGGTCTATCTCGATCCCCTTACCAACTGCTATATCCCACATATTCAGATCGATGATCAATGGGTAATTGAATTTCTCCATTATCTCAAATGCTAAATAAAGGCCCCTCTCCAGTTTTGTAGCATCTATCACATCTATGATGAGATCCGGTTTCTCCTCTTTTAACATCCTCAGGGCTATCTCTTCAGCCACATCCTTTGGTTCTAAGGAGAAGGTTCCGGGAACATCTATCACCTCTACCTCTTCACCCCCTATCTTCGTATAACCCTTTGTATAATCCACGGTGGTTCCCGGATAATTTGAAACTACAACATTCGCCCCGGTAAGCCTCGAGAATACAACGCTCTTTCCAACATTTGGATTCCCCATCAAAAGTATCTTGAACATTTTACACCTCAACTACGATCTGCTTTGCCATCTCCTGGCTCAGGGACGTCTGGGCATTCTCTACCTCTATCGCAACCGGGCCTTTTAAAGGTTGCTTTGCAAGCATCTTCACCTCCTTTCCGATTCTTATGTTCATACTCATGAGCCTTCCCCTTACCCCGGCAGTTTTTATCTCAACTATCCTGCCCTTCTCTTCATATTTCATCTGGTTCAATACTTTTTTCATTTTTAACCCAACTGGACATAGATCTTTTGGGCCATTCCCATCCCTATGGCTATGGAATTTCTCTCAACCTCAACGACTACCGGACCTCCAGATGATGCAGATTTTATTACCCTTATCATTGAGCCCTCTGTTATACCCATCATGGTCAATTTTTGATGAAGCCCCCATCCTCCAACGATCCTGGTTATTCTTCCAGTGTCACCCAGTGAAAGGTCACTCAATCTCACCTCGCTCATTTCCCATTCAATGTTAGGATAACCTAACTAAAATATTTAGTCGTTAGGTTTATAAATAACACCATCTAAAGAAATTAGATTATAAATCCCGAATCGAAAGATTTTAGAAAATTTAGGAAAACCTAATTTTTATCCCTGTAATCACAGATATATTCTCCCGTCCTGCAGAATTCCTTGAAATGCTCGAGCCATTTTGGGTATATGGGGGCATTTTCGACGAACCTAACGAATTTCGTTAACTGCTCAATGGTCTCCGGGCTCATCTCGTGTTCGATCTTACATGCATCTCTTTCAGCAGTTTTATCGGAGACCATGATGATCCTCAGGAGTTTTCTTATGGTATCATGCCTCGTTTTCACCGACTTGGCTATTCGCTCACCCCTTGGTGTTAACGTGACCCCACTGTACCTCTCATAGTTAACTAGATCCATATCATCTAACTTCTTCAGCATCTCCGTAACGCTGGGTGATCTTATATTCAATTCCATGGATATATCTTTCGTCCTTGCATAACCCTTCCTCAGAATGATATTGTATATTGCCTCCAGATAATCCTCAACGCTTTTCGAATACATTTTAGGTTTACCTAAAATAATAAGGTAAAACAGGTATAAAAAGGAAATTTTCTGAAAACATATATGCTTTTAAACGTCCAAATCCCTAAATAATTACATAGAGAAGAGGGTGATAAATTTGAGTGACATTAGAGTTGCTTTGGTTGGCGTTGGGAACTGCGCGTCATCTCTCGTACAGGGGGTTGAATATTATCGTGATGTAGATGAAAGTTCTCCCGTGGTGTCTGGTCTGATGCATAATATCATCGGTGGTTATAAAATTTCTGATATAAAATTTGTTGCTGCATTTGACATAGATAAGAGAAAGGTTGGTTATGACCTGGGAAAGGCTATCTTTTCAGAACCAAATTGCACTAAAAAATTCCAGGATGTTCCAGAATTGGGAGTGGAGGTTCAAAAAGGCCCGGTTTTGGATGGCGTCGCCGAAACGACTATGGATGCATTCTTGGTGGATGGAAAACAAAAACCTGTCGATGTAGCAGAAATTCTAAGAGAGACTAAGGCGGAGATTTTAATAAATTATCTACCAGTTGGTTCGGAACGGGCAACCAGATATTATGTAGATGCCTGTCTGGAATCCGGTGTGGCGCTTATTAATGCCATTCCCGTGTTTATTGCCTCGGATTCAGAATGGATTAAAAAATTTGAGGAGAAAAACCTTCCAGTAATAGGGGATGACGTGAAATCACAGGTCGGTGCGACGATAGTTCATAGAACCTTGGCAAAATTATTTGTGGACAGGGGTGTCAAGTTAGACAGAAGCTACCAGTTGAATGTTGGTGGCAACACAGATTTCCTGAACATGCTGAAGAGAGAGAGACTGAAATCCAAGAAGATCTCTAAGACCGAATCTGTACAATCTCAACTGCGAAATAGGCTTTCAGACTATAACAT
>QMZJ01000114.1 GCA_003663115.1 Candidatus Altarchaeales archaeon
CAATTTCAAGCAGCTTTTTGCAAATGGGAATTATCGCGGGAACAGAAATCACAGGTGAGAGGGTTATATCACCTGCAAACCGGAAATTCGAGATTAGCAATTGGACGTGGAATGGCAATAACGGTTAATGTGACACCGGTATGGCAATTAACCTGATATACAAGAAGGTGTTCCATGTCAGATTACATTTTTTTGACTTTAGAGTTAGGCAATCCTAACATTTCAGGAAACCTAAACATAGGAGGGAATGATGTATAATCTCGTAGGTAAAAGCTCACTGTTGGCCCTCATTATCTCACTGCTTCTTGTACATCCTGTTGCAGCAGAAGATTTGAGTATGCCAGAGATACATGCTGCAGTGGCGGTACAGTCAGAATTTTATTTTGGCGAAGATGATACAACTCTGGGTTATCAGGTGCCCGGCAATAAATTCACTATCCGATACGCAGCAATCGAATTAAAGGGCGAATTAGAAAAATACGTTGAATACAATTTAGAAATCGGCTCTGCTAGCTGTGTTGGTCCTGGTATAGGGATAATAAGAATGGAAGCAGGCATCTTCTTTAAGCCTTTTGACTTTTTGAAAGCAGGTATTATGCAAGGTCATATCTTGCGCGGGTTTGAGCTTGGTGAGGAATGTATGGATGTTTTGACAGCAGAAAAGCCCCGCTTTTCCAGGACACTCGCTCCTTGCCATCCAACAGGTGCTGTAATGAAGTTAAATTATAGTTTTACCGAAGCCACAGGTATTTCTGCGGAGATCGCTTATCTCAATGGACAGCAAAAAGGAACTTTTGATGAGGAACACGATATGAATCTTGGACTCATATTTCATACCCCTATTTCGGGTTTGTCCGTGGGAGGATTCCACTCTGATATAGAGCAGGATTTTGAATACGATGGAAAGATCGATAAAGCATCGAGAACTGGATTTGGCTTCAATTATGATGCATTCAATGTGCATTTACGGGGAGAATACTATCTTGGTAAAGGATTCTCCAGTAGCTACCCTGATGTTACTTCCGAAGATTTAGAGATGAGAATGTTCTACATTGAAGGTGGTTATAAATGGCAAACCAGGATTGCAGCAATTACTTATGTAGAACCGTATGTGATGTATCAATCCTGGGATAAGGGATACAATGTGGAAGGGGATCAGAAATACACATACATAACAACTGGATTAACCCTGGGGCTCGGCTCTCCAAATACGAAACTCAGGATAGACTATGAAACTCCAATTGATTCTCCCCCTGATACGTACGATGAAGCAGGTCGCTTAATCATCAGGATCCAGGGGGGTTATTGATAAACCTTAAATAAATAAAAAAGGGGGTCGTATCATGATAACACGGAGAACAATGTATATGATGTTGAGCATCGGGGTTCTGCTCTCACCGATATTCTGTTTAAACGCGCAGATAACAATGGAACCGCAATATGATATGTACACAGATCCAGACCATACTGGCGCTCACCCGGCGGCAGAGTTGTGGGTGGCGAATTATGACCCAGCGGGAAATCATCAGCGCATAATGATAATGTTTGATCTCAGTTCTTATATGGGGGGAACTGTGGACAGCGCTTTCCTGAACCTTGATAGATTCTTCGGGTGCCCAAGTGGCGATCCCACACATACTAAAATATACGCAATTACTGAACCATGGAATGAATCATGGCCAGAAAATGTGCACATTTCACACGATACTTTGGAATGGGCAAGTTACACATTCAGCTCTAATGGTTGGCATAGGATAAATATTACATCCCTTGTAAATGCATGGCTTAGTGGAACAGTCACAAACTATGGGCTCGTTATTCAAGCGTTGCCTGATAATAAGTTCAGCAAATTCTATTCCAGGGAAGCATCCCCCAGCGTCCGCCCATATCTGGAACTATTCGGTTATAGTAGTGTTGGAGAAGAGAACAATACCCGAGAAATATCGTGTATCATAAAAGCGGTTCCGAATCCATTCTATTCCACCTGTCAGATAAACGTTCCAGAGGGGTCAACAGTGGAAATTTTCAGAACAGATGGGAGAAAAATCTATAGTGTAAAAAGCAGTAGAAGCTTACTCATATGGGAACCCCCTGAATCAATTGGCAGTGGTGTCTATTTTATCCATGCGATACACGATGAACAAACAGCTATCATGAAAATTCTTTACTTCAAAAAGTAAATTTCTCCCGAACAAGACGTATAGGAAATCTTTCAGGTAATCTTATGATATTTAAAAGGTGAACCCTTTTTTACCACTCGAAAACTGGCCATAGTGAAATAAAAATAAGAATTCGCCACAGGAGGTATAAAACTCCCTGGTTTGACTACCTCTTCGTCTCAAAGGAGGAACTGGAGAAAATCCTGAAAGGCTGGTTCATCAGGAAATACCTTGACGGTCCCGACGGAAACTACATGGCAATCATGGAGGGAATCTGAAAACCCAGGGCTTCTCCCAAAATAGCACCAGAAAAAACACATACCACTGTGAGCCGCAAATTGCCTCTGAACCATCGGCTTCGCTGATCTTTCGGCCAAAAGGCCCAAACCTATGTTAACAAGGATTCGTCAATATACAGGCATATCCGAATAAACAGAGATACCCTCGACCATAGTTATGGCTGTGATGGATCAAGGCGATTTAAAAGTCCTCGTTCTGACATTTTTTTGGCCGGCTCCCAAGTAATTGCTATAATATAAACAGATTTCTTGAATGTGGTTCATGGAATTTTCCCCTGGCAAGATTTGCGGCGAGCCCTCACTGTCCCGAACTCTTTATTTCCCTAAGAAATTCCTCTCCCCGCAGCGCAAACTTCCAGGCGGGCATGAGATATATTCTTTTGTTTTGAATAACCTCTGTTCTTTCGATGTCCTGTGTTATCAACACTCCCCTATCGATATCGTTTTTCCTCATGAAGGCAAGAATTCCTCTGAAATCTTTTGGGAATATTGTGCTCCTGTATTTTATTTCAACGGGAATCAATTGCTCGCTGATTATATCAACTTCTCTCTGTAAGGAGTCTCTGTAGAAAAATCTGGCGTCAAGCTGCAACACGAAGGAGGTCTCCACCAGAGCGCCGAGCTCTATTGAACCAGGAGCATACCGATAACAAAATGCTGTCGAGGTCGGATAAAACCTCTTTTTTTTCTTCTCGCTTGTCAAAAGGTTGGAAGAATAGCTATAAACCTTATGAATCAGGAGCGACTCCCTGAGATAGGACAGATAATTTGATATTGTGACTCTGCTTCTACCAAGTTCCTTGGCGATTTCCTGAATCTCAAGATAAATACCGGGTCGTGATGATATGATCGCCATAAGCCTGGCCAAAAGGGGAGGTTCGTCGACAGGAAATATTTCGGGTATATCTATATAGATCACTTTGTCGAGCAATGATGATACATAAGAACCGATCTCTTCCTCAGCTGAGTTTACTATCTCCACATAAGGTCTCTTTAAAAATTTCTCGAATTCAAATTTGAGAGCCTCCCCGTGATAACCTGTTTCTTCAAGAAGATCGTTAAGGCCTCTGAACATGAGAAATTCATCAAATTCCAGAGTCCCGAGTTTGATTTCAACACATCTTCCAGCCAGGCTTTCCCTTGTGCCTTTTCTTATGAAAAGTGAAGAAGACCCGCTCAAAAAGATCTTCAAGCCGGGATAAAAATCATAGAAATACTTGACGTCTGAACTCCAGTTCTCGAGTTTTTGAACTTCATCGAGGAATATGTACTTGTGCCCCTCCATTAAAGGATTTCCGGCTCTTCCCTCGTATTCCCTGATAACTTCACGTATACTCCCACTGCCCTCATCAAAACTGTAATAAAAAATATCGTATCTTCTCACACCACTTTCGATGAGAAAATCTATAAGTTGTTTGAACAGCGTAGTCTTCCCGGTTCTTCTCTGCCCATATAAAATCGTGATAAATCTGCTGTCAATTTGACCTTTGAGAACGGAAAAAACTTTTCTCTTTAACGGAAAGTTGTACTTGAATCCTTGCCGCCAGTGAAGGTTATAATCCTCGATGTAAAACATGTCAATCTTAATTTACATATTTTTAAAAAACATGTCAAGTATGATTTGCATGTTTTGCAATTCGTGGGCTCGGGAATCAGGCAAGGCCATATTGAAGGCCGTATTTGAACGCGAGCTCCCGAGCTCTTTTCTCCAGCTCGCGCTGGTAAGATCTGGGCGGAGCGAAGGAACCCAGGAACAGCCTTTTATAGGAGAGAACCAGCTCCGGGAAATGCCGCTCGCGCGCCC
>QMZJ01000115.1 GCA_003663115.1 Candidatus Altarchaeales archaeon
GCAGAGAGACCACCAGCAGAGAGACCACCAGCAGAGAAACCACCAGCAGAGAAACCACCAGCAGAGAGACCACCAGCAGAGAGACCACCAGTGGAGAAAAAACCCGCAGAGATAGATGATCTGAGAGAATTGATGCAGAGGGTCAAAAAAATTGAGGCCAAAAGAGCAGCTCAAGAGCTGGGGGTTGATGTGGAAACGATCAGGGAATGGTCGAAGAGATTGGAGAGGGATGGCATAATTGAGATACATTCAAAATTCTTGGGTGGTATTGAGCTTAAATTATCGAAGGACGCCTTGAAGAGAATAAAGGAAATCGAAGAGATGAAGAAAGCGGAGCTCCTGAGGAGAGAGCTCAGGAGGTTGAGGGAGGAAGCGAAGCTAATGAGGGGGTCAGTCTGATCTATCAGTCTGTTTTTGAGACTATAAAATGTCTGAGAAGGTATTTCTGATGAAATTTGGACGCTGTGCATGGCATCAATGCCTGTTCTGCGGTTACGGCAGGATAAAAGGTAAGGAGCCCTCGATTGGAAATCTCAGGAAGGAATTCGATTCATTCTTCGGTAAACTCGAACCAGATGTGGATCATATAAAGGTCTTCGGTTCGGGAAGCTTTCTCGATGAAAAACAAATACCTCCAGAGGGGAGGCGATACTTCATCCAGAAGTGCAGAGAATCAGGGATAAGAAAGTTGACCATCGAATCTCGTCCAGAATTCGTAAAGGGGGATGTATTGAAGGAATTTGAGGGTATTGAACTTGAGGTTTCTATTGGCCTGGAGATCGCGGATGACGGAATCTTGGACAAAATAGACAAGGGGTTTCATCTCAGGGACTTTGAAATTGCCTCCAGGCTGTTGCATTCACACAATGCGAGGGTCAGGACATATCTCCTGGTGAACCTACCATTTGTAGACGACATAAAGAAGAGCCTTGATAGATCTGTTAAATATGCATTAGAATTTTCCGATTCAATTGTTCTGATAAATTTACTGCCCCACTACAGGTCGAGATTGATGAATATGTGGGTCAGGGGCGAATGGAATTTCCTGAGCAGGGATGAATTTTACAAGATAGTGAACGGGTGGGTAGATAACCCGAGGATAGAGCTGGATGTGGAAACATTCAGGTTCATCCCGAGATTCCCGCCCGAGTTGAGGGAGGATCTCTCGGGGGTCGGGGAGCGATACCTGACGCATCCGCACTTTGAGGTCTGGCAGGATTACCTTTTAAGATGGTATAAGATCCCAGGAGAAAAAGAGATCCTCCTGTTTCTTCCGTGCTCTCACAGAAAACCTTACTCCGCATCGGAGACGCACAGAGAAATAATAAAAAAATTGAATGAATCAAATTTAAGGAAGAAAATTCACGAGGTAATGATAAGTAACGCGGGTTTAGTTCCGAGAGAATTTGAAGATTATTATCCCTTTAACGCATATGACTGGGATGAATCCCTGGAGACGGAGGAGATAAAAAAGAGATATATAGAGGTAACATCGAAGCGAATCGAGAACTATCTCAAGGTCCACGGTCATAGATACAAAAAGGTCCTATGCTTTTTGAAATACGATTCCGAGAGCTATACTGCCCTTAAGATCGCGTGTAGCAACCTTGGAATTGATATGATGAATTTATTAAGCCCGGAAACGTATAGAAGAATTAGAGGTTATAAGAGGCCGCTACTGGATAAGAGGGCACTTGATGACCTACTTCATAATCTCGAGTTTCAATAATGGAGGTAATAAGATGGTTAATGAGTTATCAAATATGGATGATGTATCGGATGTGTATAGATCGGTACTCAACGAGGTTGGAAAGGTAGTCATAGGCTATGATGAGGTTCTCGAGAATATCTTAATTGCGATCTTATCAAAGGGTCACGTGATGCTGGAGGGTGTCCCGGGGATAGGTAAGACCTTTCTTGCCAATATCCTCTCAAAAACGCTGGGGTGTGAATTTAAGAGGATTCAATTTACACCTGATCTATTGCCGGCGGATATCATAGGTACTACGATTTGGGATCCCAACAGGGGGGAGTTCCATCTAAAAAAGGGACCCATTTTTACCAATATCCTATTGGCAGATGAGATAAACAGGGCACCGCCAAAGACCCAATCGGCCTTGCTCGAATCCATGCAAGAGCGACAGGTAACTATCGAAGGGGTAACTCATAAATTATCGGAGCCGTTTATAGTATTATCGACACAGAATCCGATAGAGATGGAAGGAACCTATCCTTTACCAGAGGCGCAGGTCGACCGCTTTATGTTCAAACTACTATTGGATTACACCAGCAAAGAAGATGAAATAAAGATACTTGAAACAAAGTTGAGCGGAGAGCTCCCGGAAATTAATACGATAATACCAATAGACCTGATTACCTCTCTGCAGAAAGAGACAAAGCGGGTGCATATAACCAGGGAGTTAATGGCCTATATCGTAGATATTGTAGACAGAACGAGGAAACAACCCGAGGTTCTACTGGGAGCCAGTCCGAGGGCATCTATAGCCCTTCTAGATGGCTCAAGAAGCAGGTCGGTGCTGTATGGACGAGACTTTGTAATACCGGATGACATCAAGTCGTTGGCACACTCTGTACTCAGACATAGAATATTATTGAAACCGGAATCCGAATTAGAGGGCGCCAACGTGGAGGATATAATCTCGAGGATATTGGATGATGTTCCGGTTCCAAAATAAAATGCTGTCAAGAAATTTTTTCATAATCTCCACACTCGCCCTATTATCGGGAATTTTTGGGGTTCTTCTTTTCAATGTCTACCTCATTATCCTCTCCTCATCGATCGTCTCCTTTCTTCTATTATCCAACATGCTCTTCGTAAAGTCGATCAAAAAGGTGGAGATCACGTCAGAAAGGAAGCTGAGTAAAAACAGGGTTTCTTTGGGCTCTGAAATTAAGTGTGACCTGAGGGTTGAATTATCCGATAGAATAAGATTCGAGGCAGAGGATCTAATCCCCGAAGTATTTGATATCTCCGGAGAAAATAGGGGAACTGCTGAGGGATCATTAACCCTTTCCTATCTGATAAAGCCGACTGTGAGGGGTGTCTTTGGGATGGGACCGACCCGGATAAGGTTTATTGACCCATTTGATCTTTTTTACACGTATAAGACAGTTGGGGATAGGGAGGATGTGATCGTATTTCCAGATATAGCGAACGTAAAGAAATTTGATCTCGCATCCAGGAGGAGGGTCTCTGAATTGGTCTATGGGTTGAGGAGAAGTTGGCACAGGGGTTTTGGTACAGAATTCCTCGGTTTAAGAGAATACGTCCAGGGGGATGATCCCAGGAATATTGACTGGAAAGCAACAGCGAGATTTAGAAAATTATTTACGAGGGAGTTCGAGGCTGAAAGAAGACAGAGGGTCATAATAGCCCTAGACTGCGGTAGATCGATGTATTCTGGAGAACTAAAGAATACAATGCTTGACAAGGCAGTTAATGCCTCTATTCTCCTGTCCCATATAATACTCAAGGGGGGCGATCTCCTGGGGTTTTGTATATTCTCAAATTCGCTACAGCATTATCTCCCCCCAAATTCTGGAAGGAGGCAATTCTCTAAGATACTGGAATCAATGGCTTTTATAGATTCATCAGAAGATACGAATTTTAAGAATTCATTCGATAGATTGATCCCATTGATAAAGAGAAGGGCATTTATCATTCTGATCTCGGATCTGAATTCAGACTATGGGGAAATCAAAATGGCATTAAAGTTGGCTGTTGCTGGGAAACACAGGGTACTTATTATTTATACATTTCCACCCAGATTCGAAGGATTCGAGGATGAAACCACTAGAATGATAGCAAGTGCCGCAGAGGAGAAATACACCGAAAATTTGAATTTCATGAAGGCCGATCTGATCAGATACGGAATTCATATAGTGCCAGTAGGCCCGGAAACGATCATACCCACGATGATAACGAGATACACCTCATTGATGGAGAGGGGGGTGGGTGCGAGATAGCTATATTTTATTCCCACAAACCGGACACTCCTTGGTTCCCATGGGAAGGATCATCCCGCACCTCGGGCATTCTACATTCTCCTTAGCCGGTTTTTTATACGTAAGGGCCTTGTAGATAGCAAATAGAACAATAATACCCAAGATACACGTTACAA
>QMZJ01000116.1 GCA_003663115.1 Candidatus Altarchaeales archaeon
TCCTTGACATGGTAATTCTATGAACTCACCGAAGATTGTTCCCCAAGCAGAAAATGGAATACGAAATATTCCTTTATGAGGAGAAGGTCCAAAAGAAGGGTTGCCATATACAGAGGTCCAAAGAGTTCCTTCATCATCCAACCAAACGTCTCCACTTCTGCTCCCAAGATATGGAAGAAGAGTAGAACCCAAGAACCAAGGTGCAACGTATCGATAAAGCCGTCCGTACCCTACTAAGGCTCCAATACGCTGATCCGGTAAATCACCCCAGTAATAGAGGGAAGTATTAGAAGCTATCCAAGGATGAGCTGCGAAGGGAACTCTTTTCTCTTCTATTAGTTCTCCATTGGGATGACGCTCTCCAACCGTAATCACTTCATCATTAGCCTTAGTTTCCTGTGCCTTTGGTCCACTCTTTGTGTTGTATATAGCTACTTGTTCTCCTATCATAATAAAGGCACCCCCTTAACAATTTGACCCGTTTTACGTATCTTAACATCCACAGTTTGTTGTTCAGGATCATATCTTACAACCTCACCTATTTCTATCCAAGGAATTTCTCCCAGCATTGGGGGTCTTGGGTTTGAAGGACAGGGATGACCGGGGAGTATAGGACCCTTCTCAATTTTCTTTGCTTCTCTGTGCATTATATTTTCAATTTCGTTTAATTTGGGACTGCCGGGGTGAATGAGATCGGTATCTCTGCACTCGAGAGTAGTAATGAGTTTGCCACCCGTTTGCTCTCCCAGTTCGTATGTAATTTTCATGATTCTGTAATAACCGTCTTTGTCTGAAGAGGGCGGAAGACCATCTATGCCGTCAAAGCCTATATACATTCCGGTATGAATAGGTATACGAGTTTCTCCACCATAATACTCAATTTTTTTCTCTGTGAGGGTGAGATCGAGAAAACGAGCCTCAAATGTCACATTAGGAGTGCGAAGTTCTTCAAGCCTCTCCTCAGCAAACTGCTGAAGATCCTCGAGTTCGTCCACGTCTATATTAGATATGGCGATGTATTCCTCAACGGGTTTAATTCCTGTTTCACGTTCCTCTGTTGTAATTACCGGAAAATCCTGGCAAGTGACAGCCAATCGATTTATCTTTGTTTCTTCAGAGCTCTGTTCTTCTCGTGTTTTTACACTAATTAGTTTGGAAATGAGATTCCCATCCTCAGAACGATTATTAACTTTCAATGCAAGATCACGAGCGAGCGGATTACCACTGTAAAAGAAATTGTCCCCAGATATAGGATGACCCAAAATCTCTATCAATTCAGTATCTTCACTCGTTTCTCTCGTGAGTAACAAGGCTAGTCTTCTACCCTTGTCTACTTGAATTCCTTCCCAAGGATCTACAATTGGATGATTATCGTCCCAATATAAGCAGTAAAATACGCAATCACAAACATTACAAATTTGCATTATGGCATCCCACTTTGTAGTACCGTAAAAGAAATTGAATCCTGATTTTCCTGCGTTGATTACGTACTTATCTTTCCAATCAGGTATGTTCTCAAAATAAAATGGCATTATACCTGTTGTGTTTTTCCAATACTTTCCTAAATGGTAATTGAACCAGGACCACCATTCATCTTCACTTGAAATGCTACTCCAACAGGAGCCGTGTTTCTCTCTCCACTTTTCACATACAGTGCTAAACGTATTGGGTATGTGACTTGGATCACAACAAAGATCTTTACACCAACTTCCAAACCACATAAGTAATATATCTCTAAGAGACAAGGCAGGATCAAGAGTGTAAAGAGAACTCTCTTCATCCCAGAAACAGTTTTGTTTAGTGAGATACCATTCATTTGAAACTGCTCTTACCGTCGTCTCTTTTCGCCCTTTTACCAACTCTCTATCTATTGTGAGAACAGGACCGTTAAAGAGAGTGACTTGAGGATAGTCAGCGTTTCCAGTGTCATATACGATGTGTACATAATCTCCTGCTAAAAATTGAGGAAGACCCTTGAATCTCACTTCTGCAGTATCGGGAGCTGCCCATTCTTGCGTAACTTTATAACTTATGAGGTTAGGAACATTTCCTCCATTTATTAGCCAATGAGTGTACGGTGCACCCATTAGTTCTGATTCTAAATTCAAGGATGAATTTGAGTTGATAAAGAACAATGAAGATACGTCAACTGACTGAAGCAAGGATTCCCATATCCAGAATTTCTTTTGAATTGACGTTTCGCCTATCACTGCGCTTACATTGAACAAACTTTCTAAAAGTGGAACTGCTGAAAACTCAATTTCCGGCAAAATGCTAAATTCGTCTACATAGTGAAGAATGAAAGTAGAATAAAGTTCAGTCAATAAATTGAAATGGGAACCGATTAAATAAGTTGAGTTGAGTTTCAAGTCTACCATTTCTTCTAAGTGACAGAAAGCATCTGAAATGATAAAGTATTGAGGATCGCCTATAATGACCGTGAGAGCAGGGAAAGCATATTTTGTAATGAACAAATCATCTAAACATCCCTTAATACCTAAATATTTTTCATTAAATACTACAAGTTCATCCATTTGAGAAGGACTATGATCTGATATCTCGCCTTCGCCAAGTTTAGTCTCAAATTCCTCATCCCAAACTTCCCCGTGTATTAAGTTGCCACTCTTCCACATCTTAATTCCATACCACGTATCATTGTAAAACATCTCTGTTTGAATCTCTTGTGACCCTCCTGCGGAATACATCGAACTCTGATAAATCTCTCCATCATCCTTGACGTATAAATCATAAGAATCCTCCTCTCGATTCGGGAAAAATCCTACACAGTTAGCTTCGTTTTCAACAGCATCTTGAAATCCTACAAAGAAGGAAGAAACGTTCTGAAGAACATCTTGGATTTTTATTTTGAATTGAACATAAAAGGAATCTGGTAAAGTAAAGAAATTCTCTACGTAAGCACGAGCATCGTCACTCCAAGAGTACTCAAAATTAAACAGACCATTTGAAACGTACATTAATTCATCATCACTAAACGACCATTTATCTGAGGAGGTAAAATCATCGTAAAATTCAAGGGTCTCTTTTACATTACTTCCTGATGTTGCAATTGGATTGTCATAAAACATGAATACACACACATTAGAACCAGTGGGTATTTCATCTACCTTGACCCATACTCGAGATGTTCCATTATATTCCCACTTTTCAATCCAGTAAGGCAGAAGCGAAAGAGAAGGATTAGTAAATCTTAGATCTCCACCGTCCAGTCTGCAATTTTCGTAGTCGAAATTCTCTGGTGTAAGAGTCAAGCAAATTTGATAATTAGTAAGAGTTTGACCTGTATTGTTCTCAATTGTGATGTTTCTTTTACGTTTCCAAGAACCCGGAATCAAAAGAAAATTATTACTCTTCAGGTAAGCAGGAACATAGCTTGAGACAGGCAGAGTACCATTTTGAGAGCAACTAAAGGACAACTCTGAAAGCGGGAAAGATTCAAGCTTTCCTCCAATCATTATTGTATTATTCTTCTTGAGGTCTTCCAGAGGAAATAAATAATCTAATTGAACATCACGATAAACTCGGAACACTAAAGAGTTCTTACCTAATAACGTAGCTGTTGGAAATGGCTCCACATATTTACGAATGAATATACTATCGATTCTTATTCCCACTTTTGTATTTTGATCCTTGGAGTCTGTAAATTTGATTTCTACGTCTCCAGAATCAGTGAAGGAGGAGGTTTGAACAAAAACACAATTTGAGTATTCAGAGTCAGCTATGTCTGACCATTTTTCTACACCATTAATGTAAATTGCGTGGGTTGGAGACGCTCCGGTATTTACTTCTTTTTGCCAACAATTTAGCACTTTTTCTCCTGGAGGCAAAGAAATAGTTTGTTTGATTGTAACGTGAGGATTATCACAATTCTCCTTATAACCAGCCTTGAGTTCATAATCACCGTGACAAGCGTCGGCTACTCCATAATAAGGTTCACCTGAATCAGAAGGAGAAAATTCAAAAGTCCAACTCGAAACGTCGCTTCTTTCAAACCCGTCATAAAACAAAAAGACTTCCTTTGGCTGTTCAGGACGAATGTACTCCCATTGAGAA
>QMZJ01000117.1 GCA_003663115.1 Candidatus Altarchaeales archaeon
AGGTTGCCTGTGACCGAGACGCAGGATTACAGTTCTCATTCTTGTTCGTTTTGTTGAATTTGTGAGTGTAGCGAACAAATTCCCTTCTTTTCGTCAACGTTTTCTTTCCAAGAAAAGGTTGCCGGTGACCGAGACGCAGGATTACAGTTCTCATCCTATAAATTAAGAAATTAAGGAGCGAGCCCTTCTTTTCTCAGGATGCCCCTTCCAGCGAGAATTCCCGTGGCGGCGGCAGTTATAATGCCTCTGGATAGACCGGCACCATCGCCGGCTGCAAATAGATTTTTTACGGTAGTCTCCATATTTTTGTCCACTTGCAATTGAGTTGCATAGAACTTTATTTCGGGGGCATAGAGCAACGTATGGTCGGATGTAACACCCGGGATTACCTCATTGAGTTTTTCCAAGCCTTCAATGATATCCGTTACTATCCTGTGCGGTAGGGCCATCGATATATCCCCCGGGGTGTAATCCTTGAAGGTTGGTTGAACCTGATTTTGCAAGATTCTTTTTCTGTGGGACCTTCGCCCCCTTCTGAGATCACCTATTCTCTGCAAGATTGGCTTTCCTCCGCCGATCGTGGTTGCCAATTTCGCTATAGATTTTCCATATTCGATCGTGTTCTCGACCGGTTCGGTTAAAGAAACCCTGACCAGAAACGCAAAATTTGTATTCTCCGATTCCTTACCCCTCAGTGAATGACCGTTCACGCCCACAACATCATCATAGCTTTCCTTAACCACAAATCCCCCGTAATTTGTACAAAATGTCCTCACGAAGTCATCGTATCTCTGAGTTCTTATGTGGAATTTTGGATCCCTGTTTATCTCTATGATGGGGTCCATTATAATGGAAGAGACCTCAACTCTGACACCGACATCTATCGGTCCGAATCTTGCCTTAATCCCATGCTTTTCTGATAGCCTATTCATCCAGTATGCACCAACTCGTCCGGGTGCCACAATCGTGTATTTTGCCTTAATGCTCTTCCCGTTCTTCAGTTTAATGCCCTCGCAGAGATTATCCTTGATGATAAAATCCTCAACCCGTGTATCGAGTAAGAAATCTATTCCACTATCCCTCAGGTGTTTTTCGAAGTTCCCCACAACCCTTGGCGTATTGTCGCTCCCTATGTGCCTTTGCTGGATTTCGATGAATTCTATCCCAACGGATGCCGCCTTTCTCTTCAGGTCCATTACCCTCCCCTTGTTGACACCATATAGCTTCCTCGGTGCCCCGAATTTCAGGAATGTCCTGTCTACATCCCTTACTAATCTCCACGCCAGGTCATGGTCCCCGGTGATCTCAGAGAGATTGCCTCCGATGTCCGGTCTCAGATTTAATGTACCATCAGAGAACGCTCCAGCACCGCCAACGCCGGACATTATATCGCCGTTTCTATCTTTGACGTCCTTGCCCTGATCGACTATCAGGATATCTAAGTTATGACCGATCAGCTCATTTGCGGCAAACATCCCGGCCGGGCCCGCACCTATTATGATCACATCGTGTTCTTTTTTCATTCTTAGCCTATATTTAGGATGTGTGGATATAAATCATACCCTGGGGATTATAATACTCTCGTTACCATCTCCAACGGCCTCCGTGGAGCCATTGAGGTATAAACATGCCGTTATTGCCGCGAATATGGCATCCAGTTCATCCCTTGTCAGGAATCTCTTCTCAATATCCCCCCCTATCCCGGATTTGATCAAATTTCTTTGCATTACAATCTCTTTCTTATCATAAAACCCGAGAATCTTTGCCGTTGCGGTGGAAAAAATCTCAATGAATCTGAAATTCATCCTTTTGAGCTTACCTGCCAATTTGGTTCCCCGCCTGGCGAGGGTCTCCATCCCCTTAAGGGTTACTGGTAGAGCGCCGTATTTATGAAGATCTTCATCGCATTTTCTATTGACACCAGTGTAGGTCAGGGGGGCGTCTATTGCGATCAATTCTGGTTTTATCTCCATCAGTTTATCGATGATTTCGGAATCCGAGTGCAATATCCTGGTGGAAACGTATTTCTTGTCGTCTTTAATCTCCATACAGCAAAAACCAGTATCGTTCTTCGGGTTTCCAGCAAGGTCTATTCCGACAACCTTCACTTTTTCTTTTCCGTATATCCGCATTTACCACAGGAAAGCCTATCTCCGTGTTTAGCCAGAAAGACACCACCACCGCACTTCGGGCAGATCCTGTTTTTCCTTATGACCTTTCCATCTTTAATCTCATACAACTCCCATATCTTCCCCTTTTCCCCTTTTCCCCTTTCCTTTTTACTCATTTTCCCCTCCATTGGATTCGGGTTTTGTACCTTCCGGTTTCTCTTCCTTTGCATTGGGCCTCTCTTCCTTCCCCTCGAGATTTTTCTTTATCCTGTGCTCTGGTTCTATCATCATGCTCTCCTCATCTGCATATATTTTTACGTAACCGGATGCGATTCGTCTACCAAATTCTGGCTTTATACCATCCAAGATGGTCAGTCTGTCTTCTGATTTTAGGGTAGAGATCAATCTCTTCCTGATTTCTGTAGCTCGTGGCGTTGCCCCTTCATAGGATACCCTGAATCTAATTTCTCTTCTATTCAGCAACGGATTTTCACGCTCACTTATTATCTCTATCTTCATCTTTCATCTCTTTTAGTATACTCCTGACCTTGATCTTGTTTTTATTATCTACCCGTACGACAACAACACCCTCATCTGGTTGTCCGTAAAGCACCAACGAATTTAAAGGTGCCAGATCTATTACTGCGAGGGTTATAAGGTCCTCTTCACCATCAACCTTGATCTTGAAGTTTGACTCACTTTTTAATGCAAGATTAACAGCATCGAAGCTTTCATCGGTCAAACTTCCCGGGGGGTTTTTTATCTCTATCTCTTTTGCGGCAAAATTTTTGATTACCAGAGGGATTTTAATGTCTTTTCTTTTAATCTTACCATCATACACACAGATCTTTGGTTTGATTCCCCTCTTTAAAGCCTCCTCCGATGTTTTATCCCCAACACATATTATTATCTCTGACTCTATTTCGAGTTCATCGATACTCGAGATTAAATGACCAAATGGTTTTTTTAGTTTCTTTCTCAGATGCTTTGGCAATCTTAAAGACGCCATGTTATCTAACCTTCAACGCATACTCCCCGGGGACCCTTATATTCATCTTTTTAGCGATCTCCGATCTATCGGGGTCTAATATCGCCAGGTAGCCACTCCAATACTGGGAGGTGGGGCCTGCACATATCGGGCATACATCCCCCTCCGTTAATCTATGACACTTCCTGCAGGCTCTCATTTTTTCTTTGTGGTCTTTGTCTTCTCTTCTCTCGCTTTCTGCGCCCTTTTTTCCTCTTCCAACCACTCCAGCTTTCCGAGATATGGCTGTCTCATCGTAAGACCGATCTTTGAATTGGCAAATTTGGGTTTGAGGCTTACCGAAACGATTCTGGCCCTTACGGTATCCCCCAGCTTTAATGTCCTGTTACTTTCTTTCCCGACTAACATGACATTCTTCTGATCATAGTTCATATAGTCCTCGGTTATCTGGGAGACGTGAACCAATCCGTCCATTGGCCCAAAATTTATAAAGGCGCCGAATTCTATAATCTCAGTAACTGCCCCCTCCACCACCTCATTTAGAACTGGTTGATAAACGAGTACGTCAAGTTTTACATCATAGTATGCTGCTCCATCCCCCATAATGATCTTTCCCTCTCCTATCTCCCTGACCTTTGTTACGGAGAGTATGATACCTATATTTTTGTCAACCCTTCCAGCAACCGCATTCTCAAATTCTGATATTATCGTGGCTTCCAAATCCTCGCTAAAGCTTCTTGGGGGTACCCTTACCGTGTCCTCTATAGTTAAGATTTTGTACATATACCTCACTCAGGATACTATTTATGTGATTCAGTTTATTTAAATCGAATCTAAAATACCCTCTCAAGGGGCGGGACTACCTCTTTCTTCCTCGACATAACATTGAGGTATACAGAATTTTCCTTAACGGATTTACCAAAGGCTTTCTCAATCTTCGATATATCACCC